>VFZW01000011.1 GCA_016871055.1 Acidobacteriota bacterium | reverse complement strand
TCGCTCATCTTCTTTTTCCCCGACCAGGGCATCTCGCCGCCAGCGCCATAATTCGCCCCGAAAGAACAGTGATTCACAAACACCATCAAATCGGTGTGTCCGCCAAACGTGACGATCAGCGTTCCGGGCAGGCCCAAAGCCATTCCGCTTATCGCCAGCGCCGCGCCCAATGGAATTCCAAAACCCGTCGCCGCGCTCGCTCCGCCCATATAGGCCAAGTAGCAAGAGAGGAACGTCAGGGCCGATCCCGCCGCCGACAACGAATACCCCCAACCGACGTGTAGTCCTGTCTGTCGGCCGAGGTAGCGATGCCTTTCACCGACATCGCGAACCCGATCGCCGCCGATATGCCCCCCCAGCACCGCCAAGCCCTGTTCGCCCATTTTTCCTAGCAGCCCAAGCGTCGAACCGGCAATATCGGACACGCTCGCCGCGGCGCCGATCAGCACCTCCGAAGTGAGTCCAGAAAATCCGCCATCATAGAGCGCCTTGGCCGCCAACAGGAACGATCCGACGCCCGCAAAATAAAGCGCGCGCCCTCCATACTTATTGAAGTCCGATCCGGGAGCGAGGAACTTCGCCAGCGTCAGTTTGCCGCTGAAATTCGTGCGAACTTCATATGCGCTCACGCGTTTCTGCGAACCGTCCAGCCGCGTCCCCATGATCTTGACCTCGGCGACATGAAATACTTCGCCGCCGACCACGGCGTTCAGCGAGTCGGTTACGTAACTGGCGGCCTTCGTCCCGTGCAACCGAATGTATCGCGCCGCGAGTTGCTCCGACACACTAAACACAGCCGACGCCGACGCCGAAATGATGCCGTACGTCGTCGGGCCAGGAGTCTCGGCGGGCAGCGCGTATTGATGAATCCAGTGGTCCGGCGTTTCCAGCACGTCTCCGAGATAGGCCTGCCCCGCGTCGGACTCGGAAATCCGCAGCGCCGCTTGGCCAAAAACACGCAAGTAAGCCGGTATGTCGCTCCATTTCGCCGAATGCCCCACCCAGGCAATTCGCATCAAGGTCCCCGCCAACCAAGAACAGACGGCCGCCGCCGAAGCTTCCGACCGGACCATTAGCGTCCGCAGCTTTCGGTCGTAGGACTCCCGATACTCCCGAAGCATCGTAATCGGCGGAGGCAGAATCTTCCCCTTCGCGTCAGTCTTCTTGAACATCCCTGTTAACTGCTTCGCCGTTTGGTCATTGCTCGTCATGACTTTTTCCAGAATTCCGCCGATCATATACTTCGCCTGCCGCTCTTCGATGTCCCGGCGCACTCTGGCGCCGAGTTCGTCCGACGGAAGCGTATTCGTCAACAGATCCATCCGGTCGATCAAATACAAACGGCCCAGATCGAGCGCCACAGACATCGGATCAGTCACACCGAACAGGAAAACGTCGTTCTTCTGGCGAATCAAGCCCGCCTTCGGATTGCGCGGCTCTTTGACGTTCGTATCGACACATAGCAGCAACTGGCGGCCATGCTTAAGCAGCATTCGAATCGCATCAAGCGGCAAGCGCACGCGGCTCAAATAGCCGTAATAAAAAGCCGGCTCGCCATTGATAGTATGAGCCACGCACGCCAGTTCGTGACCGGTTTGCGGCGCCGGGCGGTCATTGGGCTCGCTGTTTTTTGCGCCGGCCAGATCCACCGACGCGATCAGCCCGTTCGAATCGATGTAGGACTCGCTAAACCACGAAAACGTATCCAGATAGTCCTGGAACAAATAAATCCACTTGCCCTTCACAGGCACCCAAGGCAGATCGTCCGCTCCGAAATCCCCTTTCGCCGGCGGCTCCACATCATGCTCCAGAAGCGGCTTCGGCGCAACAACGCGAGTAGCCTCCATGTCGGGGTAGTACAGATGCTCGCCCCCGCTTAGGATTTTGTACGAGCGATACTCCACGAACGAGAATGCTGGCGAAAAAATCGTGCTGTCCAGCTGGTTGGGTGCATCTTCCGGATCCTGTTGCGGCGTGGCCGGATCTTCAATTTCGATTTCGATTTCGCCGGGGTCGCGCTTGTCCTTGGCCGGCGGCGGCGGATTGGGCGACGGCCAATGTGGTTCGGCGTCCATTAGACCGTCTCCAATTCAAACGCATCTTCCATCTCGTGCGGGTCGGCAAACAGATACGGACTAAAATCGAACGATCCCGGTTCGTTGAATAGCACAGGGTCTTCCGACGACACCTCGACGTACTCAATTTGCGGATTTGCTTCGGCTTTCACGACCGCCAAGCTCGACGTACCACCGACCTTGTTAATTACATCGAAGGGGATCTCGGAAAACACAGCCAACCGCGTCTCCGGCGCCGGGTAGTGATACAGCGTGTACTTCTGCCCGGCAATCACGTTCGTGAAAGTCAGCGCGTACCGCCCTTCGCTGCGGAGGGACGCCTGCGCGCGGGTCATCGTCCGGTCGTATTCGCCGTCGGCGCTGACGAGTTGGAACTTCTCGGCGGCTTCGGTCCACGTCTCAGGGAGGTCCAGGAAGATTTCGACAAACATCAACCGGGCGGCCGAGATTTCGCACGGCGAGGACTCGGTCAATCGGTGATAGAATCTGCACGCGAACGTGTCCTCGGTATCGGCAAAGGTCCGGCGCTCTTCCTGCTTGGCGCGGCGCTTGTCGGCGTCGCTCCAGAACCGCTTTTTGCAATCACCGCCGCCCTCGGCGACGCGCGGGCAAGGCCATTTCTCGACATGATCTTCGGTGCCGGGCTTAAAAAAAGGATGAGCACGCGCCGGTTCACGCCGTTCTCGGCGTTTCGCTCTTCCTCGGACATCTTCTTCGCTTCGTCCTTGGACAGAATCATGGCCGGATTGAACTCGCCGCAGCCCTGGAAATCGCCTTTGCCGCCGGGGTCGATGCCCTTGTGCAGGAACTCGGGCTTTTCGACTTTGCGCGGGAAGAGGAACTCGAAGTATTTCTGGAAGAGCACGGCGCGGGTCAGTGGCCCGGCATCGCCGTCGTCGTTCAAATTGTTGGCACGCTGGAATGCCTGGATCGCTTCTTTCGAACGCTTGGTCGATTCACCGGCGGTGTTGCCGGGATCGTAGGCCAGGGCGTCGAGCATAACCTGAATCTGCTTCAGGCCCCAGTCGTCGCCGCCGTGCGAGTTCTTGTAGAATTTTTCCCAGCGGGCGACGTCGTGCGTCAGCAGCGAGTAGATGGCCTCGGCCCGGCGGCCCGACAGCTCCTTGTTGTATTCCAGGTTGCCGACAGGATCGGAGTGCCCGAAGACCGACATCGGCGACCCGGGGTGGGCGTCGATGATCTTCCGCAGTGCGACGAACTCGCCGTGCGCGGCGGGCATGACGAAGGAGGAATCGAAGTCGAACCGGAGATCGTTGAGGCGCCAGCAGGCGGTCGACACCAGCGGCAGACGGACGACGTTCTTTTCGGTGCGGGTGGAGGGCGCGGTGAAGATCGGAAAACTGCTCGGGACCGGATGACCGGCGGCGTACCCGCCAGGAAGCTGTGTGCTGGGGTATTGCATGAGGGCTCCTGCCAGGGAATGTGCGGACGGGCTCAAAACTCTGCCACGACAGCGAAAAATTCTGGTACGATCATCCCCAATGCGTCATATAAGGTTGGCCCACTTCTCCGCCGCGCTCTGTTTTGGCCTTGAACCGGATGGCGACTCCGTCATCCTTTATCCCCCGCCGGGCTCGGTCCTTCCTGGCAACACGGTGACATTCACGTGGGAGCACAACCCCACTATCATCGAATACGATTTCTCGATCGGTTCCCAGCCCAACTCACTTACCGGCGATATCTTCTACGGACCGACCACCGGCCTTTCCTATACCGTGTCGAAGATTCCCTGCAACGGCCAAACCTTTCACCTCACCCTTCGAAGCCGCTACGTCGGCTCTACCAGCACCACGCCCTTCACGGCGACGTACACCGCACCAACCAACTGCGGCCCCGATCCACGCGCAACCATCCTGAGTCCCTCGCCGGGCAACACTCTGTTTAACAACAGCGCCACGTTTAGTTGGAATGCTCCCGCCAGCGCCATCGGCTATTGGCTCGATGTCGGTACCGCCCGTGGCATCGGCGACATATCCGCCGGCTTCCAGACCACCAACACCCGCACCGTGACCCTCCGTTGCGTTCCGTGGAGTACGGTGTGGGTGCGCCTTTGGACACGTACAGCCAGCGGATATCTCGATCCTGTCGACTTCACCTACCTCGACAGCTTCTCCTGCGTGAGTCCTTTCAGCAGTGGCCTCGTCACTCCAGCCCGCGAATCACGCCTGCCCGGCTCAACCGTCACCTTTACTTGGACACAAGCCCCGGGCGCCATCGACTACTTCTTGAACCTTGGCACGATCCACGGTCAAGGCAACATATGGGCTGGTAGCATCACTGGAACCTCGGTGACGATAACCGCGGACTTCTGCGCCGGCTCAGCATTCGTGCACGCCCAGATCACCCCGCGCTACGCAACGGGTTATTACGGCGCTTCAGGCTATCGCTTCGTCCCCCCGCTCAGTTGCGGCGCATCCGCCAAGGGCCAAATCACCGCCCCCATCGCCCAAACCGTCATCAACGGCTCCGCCCAATTCACCTGGTCGGCGGGCCTCAACGCGATCGACTACTGGCTCGACGTGGGCCCGGGGCCCGGCAACGGGCTTTACTTCGCCGGCACCGTCGCCGGCGTCACGAAAAACGTCGCTGGAATCCCATGCGACGGCCGCACCGTCTGGGTGCGCTTGTGGACCCGCAATGCCGCCGGATATCTCCCGCCGATCGATTACTCCTACACGGCGGCAACCTCATGCGGCGGCGATCCCCGCGCGACATTCATCTCTCCAGCCTCCGGCTCGGCGCTTCCCGCGGCGTCCCAAATCTTCTCGTGGACCACGGGTACGGCTGCTCTCGATTACTGGCTCGACGTCGGCACGTCCGTCGGCATCGGCAACATCGCCGCCGGCATTGTGCGATCAACGCAGATCGAAGTCTTCGGCCTTCCCTGCAACGGCCAACAACTCTTCGCGCGCCTTTAGACGCGCACCGCCGCGGGATATCTGCCGCCGATCGACATACCCTTCACCGCGACCACTCATTGCACCGCCGATCCCCGCGCCAAACTCACCGCGCCGACGCCGCTATCCACCCTCCCGCCCACTAACGTTACCTTTACCTGGAGCCCAGGCGCCGGTGCGCAGGACAACTGGTTCGACTTCGGCACGCAGCGGGGAATCGGCAATCTTCATGCGACGCTGACCAGCGGAACCAGCGTCACCATTCCAAACGTCGTCTGCACAACGCAGAACACACAACCCCCATGCGGGGCGCAGCCATTCGCCCCGCTGTGGGTCCGCCTCTGGACCCGCCGCAACGGCGTTTGGCTGCCGCCCATCGACTACGAATTCGTGCGGCCTTAGAAGGCGAAACGCAGCATCAGTTCGATATTACGGGCGCCCATTTGCTGGCCGGTGAACTGGCCGAAACTCGGGTCGATGATGTTGGTGATCAACCCACCGATACCGTGGCGGTTCCAAGGGTTCTGGAACGTGCCGCGCAATTCGAAGTTGCGGATCTCATCGATCTTGAACATCTTTTGAACGGCGATGTCCTCGCGAATCCAGTGACGGTCGCGGATGTTGGGCAGATAGGGTCCAACCGTTCCGAGGCGGGTCACGACGTTCTGGCCACCGGCGAAGACAGCCGGATTGGCAAATGCCGCGCGGTTCAAATAAGGCACGCCGCCGGCGAAGCCGCGGAAGTTGAGCGGCGCATTGGCGTTGGCGATGATCGCCTGGCCGCCCACGTAGTCGGGTCGAGCGGCGTTACCGGTCGGCAAGTTGATACCGGACGTTCCGATGGCGACCGGATTGCCCGATCGCGCCTGGAGGTTGCCAGAGAACTGCCATCCGCCGAAGAACTTGTCGACGATGCCGCTCATATTCAGCTTCTTGCCGGCGCCGATCGGCAGTTCGTAGATGCCGCTGACCTTAAATACGTGCGGGTAGTGGTAATTGGTGATCGCCCGCTCCAAATTGCGGTTGAACACGTCGGCCACACCTTCAGCGTCGATCGCGTTATCGGTCAGGCCAATCGCCTTCGACCAAGTGTATGCGCCGAGGATGGCGATGCCCTTGGTAAAGTGCCGCGTCACCTGCACCTGCGCCGAGTGGTAACTGGACGAACCGATGTTCGGGAAGATATCGTTTATCCCTGTGAACTGCGGATAGGGACGCAACGCCTGGAAATTAGTTCCCGAGAAGCCGGGGAAGGGCGCGGGAATCGGGCTCTGCGCGTTCCACGGACGAGGCAGGAGATCGCCGTATTGTTGGGTGATGGCGAACGGCAGATTGTTCGGCTGCGAGAAACCCTTGGCGATCAGACGGGTACCCTTGTTGCCGACGTAGTTAATTTCGACGACGGTGGAAGCAGGCAACTGGTACTGGAAGCCCAGGTTCCAGTTCTGCACATACGGCAGGCGGTTGCCGTCGAGCGGGTAGTAATCGATGCCCTGATTGTTGGCCAACGTTGCGCTCTTGTTGGGGAGCGTCGTTGTGAGAGACGGAAACGGCTGGTGCAACACTCCGCCAACGTCCTCGGCGAACCGGTAGGTACGGGTGGACGGGTTAACGAGAATATTAGTCGCGTAACCGAGCGTTCCGCCGAAGCCGAAGCCGTTGGAGATAGCGGGCGTATTATTGATGCCATAGCCGCCGCGCATGACAAGTTTGTTCGTCATAGCGTAGGCGAAACCGAACTTGGGCGAAAGCTGCGCCCAGTAGGTGTTCTGGAATCCACGGAGGTTCTGATCGTCGGCGAAGGCGAGAATCCCAGGGCGATTGGCTGCCGCGGGATTCGGCTTGGACAGATCGAGGCCCGACATGCGGCCGGCGACTTCAATCAATCCGCCAACGATGCCCCAGCGCATGCCGAGATTCAGCGTCAATTTCTTCGACACCTTCCAGTCGTCCTGGTAATAGAAGTCGAAGGTTCTCCAGCGGTGGCCGAAGTTGGAGCTGACTTCGTTGCGCGATGCCGTGTTATAGGTTCCGAGCAGGAAGCTGGCGAACGAGTGTCCGGTCTGGTTGATAAAACCGGGCAGCGCAGTCTGATTCGGCGAGAAGTTGAAATCGCCCGAGCCGCTCTTATTGCGGATGTTGTAGTAGTAGCGGCGATTTTCGAAGCCGAATTTGTAGTTGTGCTTGCCTCGGACGTAGGTCATGTCGACCTGACCGATGGTGGAACCGTTGAAAGACCCGCCGCGGTTGCCCGAAGCCAACCGTCCGCCGGCGCCGATGCCGCCACCTTGGAAGTTCTGACCGGCGAAATTGAGCACCGGGAAGTGCGTGCCGGGAACGTTTAGCACACCGATTTTGGCAGGCCAATCCTGGTCGACGTACACGCTCTGATTGAGGTTGCCGAAGCGGTTGTAGCCGAGGGCGGCGTGACCGAGCAGAGAGGGCGTGATGGTGAAATCGTGCGCGAGGCGAACCATTGTGCCGGGCGTGTTCTGCAACTGGTAGACGTTGGTCGGTGTTCCCGGAGGCGGGCCCCAACGGCCCCCGGGGGAATTGTTGCGAAGGCGAAAATTCCGATTGACCATGCCGCTGGTGCGGTGTTTCTCGTTGAAGTGATGGTCACCCTTAAAGGTCAACATCTTCTCGTTGAAGATCGGGCAGCAGGCGCCCAATGCCGGCATGTTGCGCAACATCTGATCGAACAACGGATCGGTGATAGGCGCGAGTTCGAGGATCTTCGACGAGACGGGGCTGAAGCGGTTTCTCGGGACGATGTTGCCGGGGAACGCATCGCGAATCCAGGCGCCACTCGGCGTCTGGCGAGTCGTGTTGGGATCGTAGATCGCGCCGAAGACTACGGGACGGCCATCGGCGTCGACACCGACGTTGGTGCCGGAGGCGGCTTGGCCGGTGAAGCCGTTATTCAACAGACGCGCGAAGTTTCCTTGCTTAAAATCGACGGTCGGGAGTTGAGTAACGGCAGTGGCGTTGAAGTCCTTTACCTTGGTCTGTTCGAAGTTCGTGAAGAAGAAACTCTTGTTGCGGCCGTCATAAAGTTTCGGCAACATGACGGGGCCGGAAACGGAGTAGCCGTAGTTGTGTTGCTTGAAAGGCTGGCGCTTGATGCCGTTCGCGTTCGCGTTGAAGCTGTTGGCGCGGAGGGCGTCGTTCTGGCCGTAATAGTAGGCGGTGCCGTGCAGCGAGTTCGTACCGGACTTTGTCGCAAAGTTGGCGACCGAAGTTTGCCCGCCGGAGTACTGCGCGCTGACGGTGCCGGTCTGCAGCTTGAACTCGGAGATCGTTTCGGCCGAGGGGCTGAACTCGTTGTTGGCGCCGCCGGCAAGGTCCATGCGTCCGACGGAGATGCCGTCGATCAGGATTTCGTGTGAAAAATTCTGGCTGCCGTTGATCGAGCCTTGCCAGGTGCCACCGACGGTGCCGGGCAGCGAAGTGAAGATGAACTGCTGGATCTGGCGGCGGCCGTCGCCTACGACGATGGGCCATGTATCGAATTCTTTCTTCGAGACATAGCTGCCGATTTCTGCGGTACCGGTTTCAAGGAGAGGCGGGTCGGTGGAGACGGTAATCGATTCCTGGACGTTGCCGACTTCGAGGTTAAAATCGACGGTCAGTGTTTGCGCGACAGCAAGGATGACGTTGGAGCGCACGGCGGCTTTGAATCCGGCCGCGGTGATGGTGATGCGGTACGTGCCTGGCTGCATCGAGGGCGCACGGTAAACACCGGCGTCGGTGGTTGCGGTCGAAAACTCAACGCCGGTCGCCGGGTTGAGAATCTTCACCTGCGCGCCGGCCACGGCCGCGCCGGATGAATCGAGGACGGTTCCGTTGAATGTTCCGCGTTCGCCTTGCGCGTATAGGCTCGCGCAGGCCAGGGATGTGAGCAAAAGGTTCTGAAGCATAACTACCTCTTCCGGTGTCGAGGGTTATCGAGGTGAAAATCACCCCGTGCTATGCAGTCTATCACTTGTGCGAGTACGATAGAGGGACGTGCAACCGATTGCATTGACCTTTGCTCCCTCGCGGCCCGCGACCCCTCCAGCGCTACCGCATCCGGCGCCCGAAGTCCTGCGCGCGCATGGCGGGTCACGGAACAACGGGCGCTACGCTACGGCGATCGGTAATGGCGAATGGCACACGGTTTGGACCGCGCCCGCTGTTGGCGATGCGTTTCCGCATGCGGTGCTCGCGCACGGATTCGGCGCGTTTGTGAATGCAGATTCGGCGTGGCTACACTACGACCGTGCGCATTTATCGGATCGCCGGCGGCGCGCAACCGGCGATGCCGAGTGGGACACGACGCGGAATCTGGTCTACACGACCGATCACGACAGTCAATTTATCGCAGTTCCGATTCCGTCCTTCGGACATGGCTTTCATGCGGCCCTGGTGGGTGGGTCGAACTCGACACGCTCGTTCCTACACCGGGTAAAGGACACGTTTGTGGTGGCGAGCATCGCCGACAAGATCGGCGGCGGAAAGATGACGACGCTTGAGACGATCGAGGTCAATCACGAAGGGTCGCGGCGGCGCGGGTTGTTGATCGAGACGGAGTCGGGCGCGCTGCTTGTGGCGGTGCACAACGAGATTATCGTGGCGGCGTATTCGAACCGGGTGGATTTTCTCGATTTGAACTTGCAGTATTTGCGAAGGCTCTCAGGCGTGTTCGAACCGCGCGGGTTGAGCATCGATGAAGCCGGGCGCGTGGTGATGCGCGTGGATGGCACGCTGTGGCAGTTCACGGTGCGTGGCGAGTGTGTGGCGACTGCGCTGCCCGACGGCTCGCCTTATCTGGATTCGCCGCCTCTGATTGGGTACGATCATCGCGCGTACGTGCTGGGCGCGCGGCGGATATTGGAGGTATCGGAGACGGGCGCGCCTGAGTGGATGTATGAAACGGCGGACAAGATTACGGGCGCGGCGATTACCGGCGACGACCGATTACTGGCATCGATCGGGTCGAAGCTGATGCGATTCACCTCGGACGGACGCGCGGCGACGTTGCGTGAGTTTCCGGGCGAGACTCTGCTGACAGCGCCGGCGTTCAACGAGCGTGGCGAACTGCTAGTGATGAGCAACCACGCGCTGCATTGTTTGTGGCGCGGCTAAGGCTTGACGCGGTAGGCGTAGACGATGCCGCCGACGGCGTCGCCCAATTGCGCTTTTGATCCGGCGGCTTGGTGGCAATGCACGCAGCGGGCGTCGGTGGCGAGGGCTGGGCGGGCGGCGATGGTCCACGTTCCGATTTCGGTCGCAAAACCGGGCTCGCCTGTTTGAAACGTTTTCATGGCTTGTTGTGCGATGGGGTAGATCTCGCCCCAGTCGGGAAGGGCGTTTTCATCGGCGGCTCGTGTCTTGGCGAGACTGGGATACCAGGCAGGGCGGGGTGTTCCTTCCGTGATTGCGCCGGGGCCCTTCAGCGCGCGGAAGTTCAGCGCGTTGGCATCGTGTTTGAGTATGTCTTCGCCGAATAGATAGACGCCAAGTTGCACACCGCGCGATTCGAGCGCGGCGATAAGTTGTTTCTCGTGTTCGTTCTCGGGCATGAAGTCGCGCTTGTCCGAGCGCACGGGGGCGAAGTGATGGCCGAACGATGGGCGCACCATGATTCGCGACATGCCGAGCGTTTTCGGCGCGGGCTTGAGAAGGCGTTGTTGGAGGGCTTCGTCGAACTTGTCGAGGAGCGCGGGAAGGTCATCGATGCGGGCGGCGAAGGCGGCGGCGGTGAGCAGGAGGACGGGGAGTTTGCGCTTCATGCACTTGTAGACGCGGAGTTGCCGAGGAAAGACCGTCGCCGCGGAAAGTTTACGTAGGATACGCTGGGATCATGTTTGCCGCCGTGTTGCTGGTTGCGCTGCAGTCGACGCCGGTCGACCGGGCGATCTCGTACTTGGCGGAAGAGGTCGCCAAGTGGCGGCGCGATAACGGCTGCTTTTCGTGCCACAACAATGGCGACGCGGCGCGGGCGTTGTACGCGGTTGGGCGCGATCATTCGGAGACCACCGCGTGGTTGACCAATCCGTCAATCTGGGCGACCAATGGGGGCGATCCCGTCGTCAGCGATAAGAAGCTGGCGCGAGTGCAGTTTGCGAATGCGCTGCTTGCGGCCGCGCCTAAGAATCAGAAAGCCATTTGCGAGGCCGCGGCGATTGTGGCAAAAGACCAGTCGGCGAATGGGGCATGGGAGATCGACGGGGGATCGCCGGTGACATACGGGACGCCGCTGGCAACGTACTTTGCACGAGGCGTGTTGCAGGCGTGCGGCGGTTACACGGCACAGGTCGACGCGGCTTCGAAGTTCATTCGAAGCGTTCCATTGGCGAACGTGGCGGATGCAGCGGTGCGGTTGCTGGAGAATTCCGAAGACGCCGCGGCGAGGTCGTACTTGTTGGCGGCGCAAACATCCGATGGTGGTTGGGGGCAATATCCGAAGACGCCGGCAGAGCCTTTCGATACGGCTCTGGCTATGCTCGCGCTGCGGCGTGGCGAGTCTGTGGAGCGCGGGCGGGCGTTGCTGATCAAGTTGCAGCGCGGCGATGGGGCGTGGGATGGGACGACGCGGCCACCGGGGGCGCAGAGTTATGCGCAGCATGTTTCGACGACGGCTTGGGCGGTTTTGGCGCTGGTGGGCACGGCGGGGCGATAGGCGGTTGGCGAGAGCCGTTGAGCCGGAAGTGATTCGTTGGAGAAGCAGTTCGGGTTGTGCCCGCCCGGCGCTACCGCACGCGAAACGGCACGGTGACTACGCCGCGATTCGTACGAACAGTGATGCGGTTAAAGGTATCGACATCGAACGGGCGGCCGACGCGGTTGCCGGCGAGGTCTTCGAGCACGGTGTCGACGAGGAGCTTGTATTCGCGCGATTCCCAGTTTGTGTCGGGCGTGAAGACAAGAGTTGTTTCGTTAGCGGTTAGCGTGAGTGCTCCGCTCATGCCGTCGATGCCGATCAGCCGCGTTGCGAGGGCGGCGTCGAGCGGTTCACCAAAGGCGACACGCAAAGGCGCGCGCGTGCCGGCATCCGGCAGTTGGAACGACCACTTGGAAGGCTCGACGGGCTCGCGATCTTCGACACGGACGCGGAATTCGCGACGGAACTCTTGCGTTAGCGGATTGCCTTCGGCGTCGCGGTAGTCGCGGTCGACCTGCAACGTGTACGCCTGTCCGGCGATGAGCGCCGACCCGACCTGATCGCGCGGCATCACGCCACGCTTGATGCGGCCGGGATCGAAAAGCAGCGTGAGGCGTTTGGTTTCGCGGTCCCACAGCTCCTGCTCAATTTCGAGAAACGCGAGTTCAACGACCTTGCCTTCGGCATTGAGCAAACGAATGCGTTCCCAGGCCTGGCCCTTTTCCATGGGCGCGGAGAACTCGAGATAGAACTTCAGTTGATTGGCGGGGATTTCCGGTGCGGTGGGATAGACCTGCGCGACGTGGGTCGTCGATTTGCGCTCGCGCACGGCGGCTGCGAAGCGGAACTCCTTGGCCGCGGCGATGGCGCGGCAGGCGACATCGGGGGGAATGGCGAAACGGGGTTTGAAGATGACATCGGCGCCGTCGACCGCATATGTGCCCATGACCGGAGGCATCGACGCATCGCCGACGTGCACACGGAAGACCGCGGGCCAGCCGCCTTCGGGCGGGGTCGCGGGTAATCCGGCGGCTCGAAACGCGGAGCCCTCCCTGCGCACGGCGACATCGGCCGCGAGCGCAGAGAGGGCGAGCGCGATGAACGATACAACTTGTTTCACGACTACGGCAGCGCGATCGTGCGCAGATCCATCGAACCGCCGGTGGTCTGCAACAGGATGGCCGACTTGTCGTCGTACTTATCGAGCTGCTGCACGTCCTTGAGCTCGGCGATCGTTTCGTACGGTACGCCCTGCTTTTCGGTCTGCGCAACGATGGCGGAGTAGCTGTCGAGATTGGCAGTCGGCAGCTTCATCACGCCACGGCTGGAGTTGGCCATGAGGATAAAATCCTTACCGCCCTTGGTGTAGACGATCATGTCGAGCGGGCGATTGCGATTGCCCAGTTCGGCGATGGTCTTGCCCTTCACCTTGTTGCCGGGCTTCAGTTCCGAGAGCGGAATCGTCACCAGTGGCGTGCAGGTGTAGGCGGCGAGGAGGTGCGGCGTATTGGCAACCTTATAAGGGACGAACGTACGAACCGGCGCGTTTGTTTCGAAGCGGCCGTGCGCACCGTGGAAAATTTCGATGCCTGCGCCCTTGTCGGCGGCCTTAAACGGATACGGGAACGAGCGGAGGCTGGAGGCGAACTCTTCATTCGACAGACCGGCGACGAAGACGCGTCCTTCGGCGTAACCGATGTCGGTGATAGTTTCCATGCGTGGACTCTGGCCTCGGGCGTTCTTGGCTTCGGCGGAGGGCGCGTCGACGAGCGCAACCTTGGCGTGCTTCACGTTATCGAGCGAGAGTTCGCTGATTTTGCCGGAAGCGTCGGTAGTCATGACGAGCGGAACGGCCTGCGCGCCGCGGCCGCGAGCAACCGAGAGATAGACGCGGCGGGAGACGGGATTGACGGCGACGTCGGCGATCGAAATCTGATCGGCGGCGGTGCCGAGAACGGCAGCGATCTTCTCGTTGATCGCCTTTAATTCAATTTGGCCGGGGTTCTTGTTTGGCGTTTTGTCGCCGGTGTCGATCGCGGTAAGCGTGGCCGACACGGTGTCGCCGACGAAGAGAATTCCAGCGGGGCCGAAGGCGAGGACGTCTGCGGATTTCAATTCCACTTTGCCTGCGGCCATTGACGGGCCTTCGGCGGAGAACGCGACGGAAGCGGCGATGGCCGCGCAACCGAGCAACAAACGCATAGAGAACCTCCCTGGGGTTGAACTTCAGGGGAATGCTACCACAACGACGTATGGGTGCGGCAGGAGAATTCAACGACGTGGCGCCTTTCCGGCGGAGTACGGGGTATTCTCAATTAAGAACAGTACTGCCATGGCTACTCGACGAAACTTCCTAGCCGCCACCGCGACAACCGCCGCGCTGGCGCAGACACGCCCGAACGACAAGATTCGCATTGCGCTGATTGGAGCTGGCGGAATGGGGTCGGGCGATGTGCACGCGGCGCTGCAGACGGGACTCACCGAGATGGTCGCCGCGGCCGATGTTTACGAGGGCCGCCTGGCGCGCGCGAAGGAAGAGTGGGGCTCGCACCTGTTCACAACGCGCGACTATCGCGAAGTGCTGGCGAAGAAGGACATCGACGCAGTGATCGTGGCGACGCCTGACCACTGGCACGCGCAGATCGCCATCGACGCGATGAACGCGGGCAAGGACGTTTACGTCGAGAAGCCGATGGTGCAGAAGGTCGATGACGGGCATGCGGTGATCGCGGCGGCGAAGAAGACGAATCGGATTTTGCAGGTAGGCAGCCAGCGGGTGTCGTCGATCGTATATGACAAGGCGCGGCAGTTGCTGGCGGCTGGCGCGATTGGCGAGCTGAATTTAGTCGAGGCGTGGTGGGATCGTAACTCGGCGATCGGCGCGTGGCAGTATTCGATGGACCCGGAGGCGTCGCCGAAGACGATCGATTGGGACCGCTTCCTTGGCAGCGCCCCGAAGCGGCCGTTTGAACCGATTCGTTTGTTCCGCTGGCGCAACTATCAGGACTACGGCACGGGCGTGGCGGGTGATCTTTTCGTGCATTTGTTCAGCGGTATGCATTTCATCACCGGCGCGCAGGGGCCGTCGCGTGTGTTCGCGACCGGTGGGCTTCGGTTTTGGAAGGACGGACGCGATGTCCCCGATGTAATGATGGGGCTCTACGATTACCCTGGCTTCAACTTAGCGCTTCGCGTGAATTTCGTCAATGGCGCGGGTGAAACGAGCGGGTTCCGGTTTGTCGGCAGTGAAGGAGTGATGACGGTCGGCGGCGGCGTGACGGTGGCGAAGGTCACACGTGAAAACGCGCCGGGCCACACGATCGGCACGTTCCCGCGCAAAGTGCAGGACGAGATCCTGAAGAACTACAACGCGAAGTATCCGCCGTCGGTGCCAACCGCTGACGGCATGATGCCGGTGGGCGAAGATCGCTTCCACGCGCCGCGCGGCTACAGCGATCATCTCGATCATCATCGTAATTTTTGGAATGCCGTGAAGACGCGGACACCGGTGGTGGAAGATGCGTTGTTCGGGCTTCGCGCGGCGGGCCCGGCGTTGCTTTCGAACCGTTCCTACTTTGAGAAGAAGACGCTGTTCTGGGACGCGACGAAGTGCGAAGTCAAGGGCTAGCGGCGCTGTTATTGGCGTGTGTCTATTTTGGCGCGGACGAGCGGCGCCTGTTGGTAGGCGAAGCACGCGCGCTCGGTGTCGCCGCGGGCGAGCACCGGCATGTACGCGTGCGGACTTCCTTCGACGGCGTCGCATGGTCTTCGTGGCGTGAGCTGTCGACCGATGCGGAAGAGGGCACGCTGGTGTGGTTCGACTCGCCAGCGCGGCGAGTTGAAGTGGAAGGCGCGGGTTCGGCGAAGTTGCTGCTCATTGATCCCGGCGTAACGCCGCGCGCCGTGGTCGCCGAAGGAGACCCGGCGATCGTAGGCCGCGCGCAGTGGTGCCCCGCCCCGTTTGTCTGCCCGGCGAATGCGAGTCCGTCGCGCACAACGCCGACTCATCTCGTCGTGCATCACACCGCGGGATCAAATTCGTCGACCGATTGGGCGGCGGTGATGCGCGCGATTTGGGAGTTGCATGTGCGCGGCAATGGGTGGGCCGATATCGGCTATAACTATCTGATCGATCCGAACGGCGTGGCGTATGAAGGGCGCGGCGATGGAATTTTGGGCGCGCACTTTTCTGGCGTCAATACGGGCACGGCGGGCTTTTCGATGATGGGGACGTTCACGGATCGGGCGCCGTCATCCGCCTCGTTGACGAAACTGCGCGAACTGCTCGCATGGCAGGCGGCGAAGTACAATCTCGATCCACTCGGCCAAGCGCGACATGCGGCCAGCGGGCTCGATCTGAACGTCATCAGCGGGCATCGCGACGCCGGGCTCTCACCGCAAGCCAGTGGACGAACCGAGTGCCCCGGCGTGGCTCTCTACCCGCTGCTGCCGAAGTTGCGCGACGACGTTTGTGCGTTGAGTTCGGGCTGCAAGCCGCGCACCGAACGCGCGAATCCATGCGCCGAAGCGACGACGGCATGTGTACCGGCGAACGCGATCGTCAATTCGGCGTCGTTCGATATCCGTCCTGTGACCGCGGGTTCGATCGTGTCGGTTTTCGGCACGAAGCTCAGCGGTCTGCGTGCAACGGTCAACGATCGCGCGGCGGAGATCCTCGCAAATACGGCGGAACAGATCAACCTTCTTATCCCAGCGGCGACGCAGCCGGGCATGGCGAGATTGAAGTTGCTCGAAGATTCGACAACCCGCGTGGAGCGGTTGTTCAGCGTTACGGAAACAGCGGCGGCGTTTTATCCGGTCGCTGTGAATTTCGATGAAGGCGTACTAAATTCGGCTGCGACGCCAGTTACAAAAGGCCGCCCACTGGTGTTGTATGTTTCCGGTGCGGGAATTGCGCGACCGTGGAATGCGACACTCGGCGGACGCGCGGCGGGCGCGTTGTTTCTGGGCGCGGCGCCAGGCTTTCCCGGTGTGCAGCAGTGCAACATCGAGGTGCCCGCCGACGCCGCCCCGGGCGAACAGGAATTGCAGATCACGGTTTCGGGCGTGCCCAGCGCGCCGCTCAAAGTTTTCGTTCAATAAGAAGGATTCAAGAACATGGCCTCTCCCAACGACAAAATTCGATTCGCGCTAATCGGCGCCGGCGGTATGGGTACCGGAGACGCGAACGATGTGCTCTCGCTCGGCGGCACCGAGATCGTGGCGGTCGGCGATATCTACGACGGGCGGCTGGAGCGCGCCAAGGAGCGCTGGGGCGCGGGCGTGTTCACGACGCGCGACTATCGCGAGATCATCGCGCGCAAAGACATCGACGCGGTAATCGTCGCGACGCCGGACCACTGGCACGCGCAGATTGCGCACGATGTGTTGCTATCGGGCAAAGACGTGTACGTCGAAAAGCCGATGTGCCACAAGTTCCCCGAGTGCCAGATGCTGATGGACGCGCAGGCGAAGTCGGGAAAGATTTTGCAGGTGGGTAGCCAGTACGCGAGCGCGATGGTTTTTCTGAAAGCGCAGCAGTTGATACAGCAGGGCGCGATCGGCGAGATGAATTTGATCGAAGCGTGGCTCGATCGCAATACGGCGCTGGGCGCGTGGCAGTACACGCTGCCCGGCGAGGACGCCACGCTGGCGCGCATCGATTGGGACCGGTTTCTGGGCAATGCACCGAAGGTGCCGTTTGAGCCGGTTCGGTTGTTCCGCTGGCGCAATTACAAGGACTACGGCACGGGCGTGAGCGGTGATCTGTTTGTGCATCTACTGACGGGGTTGCATGTGGCGACGTCAAGCCTGAGGCCGAATCGCATCTACGCGACCGGCGGCGTGCGGTATTGGAAAGACGGGCGCGACGCGTACGACGTGGTGCTGGCGATGATGGACTATCCGACGTTTACGTTCGCGCTGCGTGTGAATCTGGCGAGTGGCGCGGCGCCGCCGGAGCGGTTCGGACTGAAGTTCGTCGGCAGTGAAGGCACGATGGAAGTGACGATGGGCGGCGTGACCGTCGACCGCAAACCGCGCGAAGCGGAGCCTGGTTATACGATCGACACGTTTTCGAAGGCGACGCAGCAGAAAATCCTGGCGCAGTATCGGTCGAAGTATCCGTCGGCGAAACCGACCGCGGATGGGATGCGGCCCGATGGCAGCGAGCGCTTCACGCCGCCGCGGTCGCATAATGCGCATGTCGATCACGTGGCGAACTTCATCAACGCGGTGCGCACGCGGAAGTCGTTTTTTGAGGACGCGACGTTTGGCGCTCGAACGGCGGGGCCGTCGTTGGCGGTGAATCTGAGCCTGGAGAAGCAGCAGGCGATCAACTGGGATCCGCGGGGGATTCGGCTAGTTTGAATGGGGTCCCGCGCCGTACAATAAATGCTACCGGAGGTGCGGCCGATCATGCACTTCGATCAAGAATTCTGGCAACGATGGGAAGGGCAAACCATCGACGGAAAATTCGTGCTTGATCGATTGACCGCTTGCGGCGGCGCGGGCGCGTCGTATGAGACATCGTACCGAGGACGCACCGCACTGATTCGATTCTTTCCTGGAACGATCGAAGAGGTCGCCGGACGCCGCAAGAGTTGGCGCGAGGCGGCGGGCCTTTCGCATCCGGCGCTGGTCGAAGTCTACTCGCGTGGTGAGACGACCTTCGATGAAGCGCTTTGCGCCTACATCGTCATGGAACGGCCGGATCGAAACACGGAGGCGAACCTGGCGCGAGAGGCGCTGGCGGCGTTGATCGGAGTGATTCGGTATCTCCACGAACGCAGCTTCGCGCATGGGGAGTTAAACGCGGGAGAACTTCTGACGTATGGCGGCCAGTGGAAACTCTCGAGCCATACACTAACGCCGGGCGGCGGCACAACGGCCGACTGCGCGGCCATCGGCGAATTGGTAAAGCAATCGATGAACGGCAACCCAACGCCGCCGTTCGCGCAAATCGTTAAGGGCGCGGCTGCAGGCTGGACCGCTGCACGGATCGAAGCATGCCTGCTTGGCAAGCAAGCCACTCCGCGAAAACTGTGGGCAGGCGGCGTGGCCGCGGTGGTACTCGCCGGCGTGTTTGCATTCCGTCCTGCACCGACGACGGAACCGCCACCGCCTGTCGTGGCTGAGCTAAAGACGGAACCCTTTCCGGTTCAGAAGCCGGCGCCTGCCAGCCCGCCGCCGGCGACAACCGCGGCGAAGCGGGCGCCAGCGAAGCCCAAACCCGCGAAGCCAGAGCCGGCGAAGCCAACCGCAACGCCCACTCCGCCGAAACCGGCGGAATCAACACCAACCGCATCCGCCAACATTGACGGCGTCACAAGAGTAATGCCAGATATCCCGTCTTCGGCGCGCCGGACGATTCGCGGGCGCGTCCGCGTGAACGTGCGTGTCCAAGTAGATCCCGACGGCCGCGTGGCGCAAGCGACAATCGCGCCGCCCCGGGCCAGCGCTTACTTCACAAGCCGGGTTCTGACCGCCGCACGAGGCTGGAAGTTCCCTGCGGCCGACGCGCCGTCGGAGTGGATGTTGCGCTTTGAGCTGTTGCGCGGCGATACGCGGGTATCGGCGGCGAAGGCCCAATGATACAATACTCCCAAGCCCTTGCACGTGTCACGTTTCGCCGTACTCCTCCTCTTCTGCGCGCTCTCGGCCGCGGCACAAACGGTTTCGCTGACCGGCACCTTTTGCACCGGGTGCCACAGCGCCGCGATGAAAGCAGGAGGCTTAGTGTTGACTGGCCTCGATCCCGCGAAAGCCGGTGACGACGCGCCCGTCTGGGAAAGGGTTCTGCGCGCGGTGAAGACCGGCCAGATGCCGCCGCCCGGAATGCCGAGGCCCAACGCCGCCGCCATCGATACATTCACGAAAAATCTCGCGGCGACGCTTGACCGCGCGGCGCTCGCGAAGCCGAATCCCGGCGCCCCAATGCCACATCGCTTGAATCGCGCCGAGTACAGCAACGCGATTCGCGACTTGCTTGCGCTCGACACGCAACCGGGCTTGCAATTGCCGGTCGATGAATCGGGCTTCGGCTTCGACAACATGGCGGATCTGTTGTCGATGTCGCCGTCGCTGCTCGAACGTTATCTCTCCGTCGCTCGCACGGTGACGCGCCAGGCGATCGGCGATATGTCGATGCTGTCCGAAGTGGCGACCTACGGCAGCACCGTGCGTAGTCAACGCAAGGCGCCATCGACCGAAGAAGTTCCAGTCGGTGCGGCGAACGGAATGGCGTTTCAGCACTACTTTCCGCTCGATGCCGAGTACGAAATTCGCGTCGATCTCGCTGGCTCGACGGGCGAAGGCGCTCCGCCGACGCCGTTCCGATTGAAGCTGCCGGTAAAGGCCGGCTTGCATCACATCGCCGTGACGTTTTTGCGCGAATCGCCGAAGCCGGAAGTCTCTCTGCGCACGTTCGGCCGCACGTTTGGTGCGCCTCCCGGCATGCCCGCGGAGAAACCCGGCGAGATGGATTTGCGTATCGATGGCGCGAGCGTGAAGCGCTGGCATGCGCCGCAACGCGGCGTTGCACCAGACGTTGCATTGGCAAAAATCGAAGGGCCGTTCAACGCAACCGGACCGGGCTCTACGCCCAGCCGCGCCAGGATCTTTACGTGCAAATCGCAGGACGACGCCTGCGCGACGACGATCGTCACCAACCTCGCGCGCCGAGCGTTTCGCCGGCCGGTCATGGCAAACGATATCCGTCCGCTCTTCAACTTCTACAAGGCGGCAACCAACTTTGAAGCGGGCATTGCAAACGCTTTGCAAGCACTGCTGGTTTCGCCCGATTTCCTTTTCCGTATTGAGCGCGATCCGAAGGGTGTAGCGCCATCGACCAACTACAAGCTGAACGACTACGAACTCGCCTCGCGGCTCTCGTTCTTCATCTGGAGTTCGATTCCCGACGACGAGTTGCTGGCGCTCGCCGCGCAAGGCAAGCTGCGCGACAGCGCCGTTCTGAAAGCACAACTGCGCCGCATGATCGACGATCCCAGATCGGACGCGCTGATCCAGAACTTTGGCGGCCAGTGGTTGTTCCTCCGCACGCTGGCGAACACCAAGCCCGACTCCGACATCTTCGCAACCTTTGATGAAAACCTTCGCGCCGGCTTCCAGAAAGAGACCGAGCTGTTTCTTGCCAACATCTTCCGCAACCAGCGCAGTGTGCGCGAACTGCTCGATGCCAGCTACACCTATCTCAATCAGCAACTCGCCGAGCATTACGGCGTGCGCGGCGTCTACGGCCCGCACTTCCGCAGGGTGGAATTGCCCGACCGCAATCGCGGGGGGCTGCTTGGGCAGGGCAGCATCCTGACGGTGACGTCGTATCCGAATCGAACGTCGGTCGTGCAGCGCGGCAAGTGGATTCTCGAAAACCTGCTCGGCACTCCTCCGCCCCCGCCGCCCGCCGATGTGCCCGAATTGCAGGCGAAGAACAAAGAGGGCCGCAAATTAAGTTTGCGCGAGGCGATGGAGTTGCACCGCACGAACGCGGTCTGCGCTTCATGCCATGGGCGCATGGATCCGATCGGATTCGCGCTCGAGAACTTTGACGGCGTGGGCGCGTGGCGCGCCGAGGACAGCGGCGTGGCAGTCGACGCGAAGGGCAAGTTGCCGAACGGCGCCGCATTCGATGGGCCAAGTGGGTTGAAGTCGCTGCTGCTCGAAAAACACAGGGATGAATTCATCCACACGGTTGTGGAAAAATTAATGACGTACGCCTTGGGTCGCGGGCTGGAAGCGCGCGACAAACCCACGGTGCGTATGATCGCCCGAAAAGCGGCCGCCGAGGATTACCGCATGAGCGCGTTCCTTGACGCCATCGTCGAAAGCCCGCAGTTCCAAATGAGGAGGTCTTCCGGAAAATGATCGTATCGAAAAAAGCTCTCTCCCGCCGCGCGATACTGCGCGGAACCGGCGCGGCCATTGCGCTGCCGACCCTGGATGCGATGCTGCCCGCATTGTCGGCGGCGCCCGCGCAACCCGTGCGCCTGGCGTTTGTTTATCACCCGGTCGGCATGATTTTGGACCGTTGGACGCCCAAGGAGAAGGGCGCGAACTTCGCGATCACGCCGTCCATGAAGGCGCTCGAACCGTTCCGCGAGAGCATGACGGTGTTGACGGGCCTCGCGCAAGTGCAGGGCCGCGCCTTGGGCGACGGACCGGGCGACCATGCGCGCGAAGGCGCGACGTGGCTGACCGGCGTACATCCGAGGCGTTCGGAGACCAACGTTGGATGCGGAATCTCCGCCGACCAGGTCGCCGCCGCGGAGCTTGGCAAACACACGCAGTTGAGTTCGCTCGAACTGTCTTTGGAAGCGCCCGGCCTCGCGGGCGCCTGCGATCAGAACTATAGCTGCGCGTACACGAACACGGTGTCGTGGAAGACGCCGAGCGTCGCTCTGCCAATGGAAAGCGATCCGCGTATCGTGTTCGAACGTATCTTCGGCGAAGGAGGCGTTGACCCTGCGGCGCGGAGGGCGCGGCTGAGTCAGCAGCGTAGCATTCTCGATTACGTCGCGGGTTCGATCGACCGCTTGCAGACGGAACTTGGTTCGCGAGACCGGAACAAGTTGAGCGAGTATCTCGACGCCATCCGCGACCTGGAGCGGCGCATTCAGAAGGCCGAACAGCAGAACGCTTCGATGAAGCTGCCCAGCGATTTGAAGCGTCCCGACGGCACACCAGAGACGTTTGAAGAACACGCGAAGCTGATGATCGATTTGCAGGTGCTGGCGTTCCAGACCGACATGACGCGCGTGGTCACGTTCATGCTCGGCCGCGCGGGCAGCAATCGTCCGTACCGGTCGATCGGCATTTCCGACGGACACCACTCGCTGACGCATCACATGAACGATCCGGAAAAGATCGAGAAGGTGGCGAAGATCGACGAGCACCTGGTCAAGATATTCGCTGGTTATGTGGCGAAGATGCTGGCGACGCCAGACGGAGCGGGCGGCAATCTGCTCGATCACCTCGCGATCTGTTACGGATCGAGCCTCGGCGACGCGAACATCCACACGCATCACGACCTGCCGATCGCCCTCGTCGCGGGCCAGCGTTTGTTCAAGGGCAATCGACACTTGGTCTACCAATCCGAGACACCGCTGAACAACCTCTTCCTCAATATGTTCGACGCCGCCGGCGTTCCGTGCAAAGGCTTCGGCGATAGCACCGGCCGCCTGGCGCACGTCTGATGCGCGGAGTCCTCGCAGTTGCGGCGATCGCGATTTTATCGGCCGCCGATCCTCTGACGGAAGCGGTGACACGGCGCGATGTGCGCGCTGTCGAAGCGGCGCTAAAGAAATCACAGAAGCCGGTCGCGGGAGCCTTGGCGTGGGCGGTACAACTCGGCGAGCGCGAGATCGCGTTGAAGTTGATCGCCGCCGGAGCCGATGTCAACGCGGCGTCCGAGTATGGCGAGACGCCGATTACTTTAGCGGCGCTGAACGGCGATGCGGCACTGATCGCCGTGTTACTGAAGGCCGGCGCCAATGCAAAGGCCGCGCGCTTCAACGGCGAGACGGCGTTGATGTTGGCGGCGGGATCGGGCAATGTGGAAGCGGTGAGGTCGCTGGCATCGGCGGGCGCGGACATCAACGCAGTCGAGTCGCGCAAGGGACAATCGGCGTTGATGTGGGCCGCCGCGGAGGGCCACACGGCAGCGGTGAGAGCCTTGATCGAAAAAGGCGCCAACGTGAAGGCCGCCTCGAAATCCGGATTCACTCCACTTTCGTTCGCCATCGCCAAGAACGACGCCGCTTCTGTTCACGCGTTAATCGGCGCGGGCGCCGATCCAAACTACGCGCTGCCCGACGGCACAAAGGCCATTCTGATGGCTTCCTCACATCGCAGCACGGCCGCGGCATCAGCGTTGCTCGACGCCGGCGCTGATCCCAATTCCGCAGATCGAACAGGGAATACGCCGCTGCATCTCGCGGCGCAGGCGGGCGACGTTGTACTGACGAAGAAGCTGTTGGAAAAGGGTGCCAAGATCGACGCCAAGACAGCGGAACAGGCCGCGGGCGGGCGCGGTTTCTTCCGCGGCCCTCCGGGAAATCAGACGCCGTTGTTCACCGCCTCGCGCTCGGGGCAGATTGGCGTGATGAAGACGCTGATAGAAGCAGGAGCGGACCCGAAGTACCGCACACCCGACGGCGAATCGTTCCTCATGGCGTCGGCCAGCAGCGCGAAGGTGGAGGCGGTGAAACTCGCCTATCAGTTTGACGACGATGTAAAGGTAGCGACGCGCGACGGCGCGACGCTGATCCACGCCTCGGTGACAGGAACGTCCGGTGGCGCGATGCTCGAGGCGCAATTGCGCGTCTGCGAAGTGATCCAGTTCCTCGCCGACAAGGGCGCACCCCTCGATGAGAAAAACAAGACGGGACGTACGCCGATCGACCTTGCCGACGTTCTGCCAATCGACAAGGCCGTCGACCTGTTAACTGAGCTTATCGCCAAGAGCGGCGCTAAGCCGAAATCGCCGTCGAAGCGATAGCCGCGCGGACGCGGGTTCGTGGCGCGGGAAGCAGTTCCGAAGCAAACCACGGGCGTTTAGCGGCCCACATGCCATTCCGTGGCGAGGGATGCGGAAGTACAATGTTCGCGGGCAACAGCGCCGCGAAGTCCTCCGCGGCGGCGGAGAGGTTTTCATAGCGATCTCCAAAACGCGCGCTGAAGGCGAAACTGCCGAGGTATATCGTCAAACGAACTTGCGTGAGCAGCGGCAGAATGCGTGGATGCCAAAGCGGCGCGCACTCGGGGCGCGGCGGTCGATCGCCGCTCGATCCGGTCCCCGGATAGCAAAAACCGGTCGGCACAATCGCGAACAAACGCGGATCGTAGAACTCGTCGTGTGAAACACCAAGCCATTCGCGCAATCGATCGCCGCTGCGATCTCGCCACGGGATGCCCGCTTCGTGAGTCGCCTTGCCGGGCGCTTGGCCAATGATCAACACCCGCGCGTCGCCATGCGCCGCAAGCAAAGGTTTCGGCCCGAGCGGTAGCGAGGCCGCGCACACGGTGCAGCCGCGGACTTCGTTAAGGATGCGCAACAGATTATTCACGGCGTGAAGCCGATGATATGCTGAATGCGCTCATGAACTCGACACGCCGCAATTTTCTTCGCACGGCGCTGGCGTTACCAGCCGTCGTCTGGCTGAACTGCCGTGCTGGCCGCGCCCGCCGGCAAGATGGTGAAAATCACCGCGATCAAAGCGCTGCAACTCGATAACGTGGGCGACGGTTGTCTGATCCGCGTCCACACCGATGCAGGCATCTCCGGCTATGGTGAAGCGGGCTTGAGCGCGTCGATGGCGCGCGCGCACCGAACGTTTGAACGCGCAACTAATCGGCCATCGAGCGCCTGTTCTACCTGATGACCGCGCCACAGAATCCTTTCGCGCCGCAGATCCCGCTCGTCAGCAGCATCGACATCGCGCTCTGGAACATCGCCGGCAAAGTGCTCGGCTATCCCGTCTACCGGTTGATCGGCGGACCGATGCGCCCCTCGGTGCCCGTGTATGCAAATGGCCGCATCGCCGACATGACCGACGCCGCGCAATACCGCGACTGGATGCAAAAAGCGAAGGCTTCGGTCGAGGGCTTCACGGCGTACGAGTTCGGCGTGGGGGCGGGCGAGCGCAATTGCAACGAACCGTGGACGCCAACGATCGACGGCGCCGATCTAAGAAAAGTCGCGCGCGGCAGGTGGGCCGGACATGGACATCGCGATGCACGGCTTGGGTCAGTTCGATTTACCGACTGCCATCGGCCTTTGCAAGGCGCTTGAGCCGTCCGATCCGGTGTCCTTAGGAGACCCGCTGCCGTTCACGTATTCGGATGCGGGGAAAGAGTTGCGGCGTTCGACGAAGGTTCGATTCTGACGAGCGAAAAAGTCGAAATGGTCAGCGGCTTCAAGCCATATCTCTACAATGGTGTCGCCGACATCCTTCACCCCGATCCCGCGTTCTCCGGCGGCATCACCGGTTGCCGGAAGCTCGCCGGCTACGCGGCGCCCATGCGCGTACCAATAGCGCCGCGCATTGGGCCCGCGTCGATGATCCGCTTCTTCGCCGGTGCTGAAATCGGCGGCGCAATTCAGAACTTCTTCAAGATGGAAAATCTGAACGGCGAGTATTGCGGCTACAAAGGGAAAATGGCCGCTGGATCAACGCCGCAAATTCGCAAGGGTCTGTTTGCGCTTCCAGAAGGGCCCGGCCTCGGTCTCACGAGCAACCCGAAATGGGTTAATGAACACACGGCCAAGGGCGAACCCTCCTGGAGTTAGGAGCTACGAAAGATCGGAGTGAGAGAAGTAATACAGCGTTTCGACTGCGGCCGTTTCAACCGCATCGGAACCATGCGCGCAGTTGCGCTCGATCGACTCGGCGAAGCGCTTGCGCACGGTGCCTTCGGCTGCATTGGCCGGATTGGTCGCGCCCATCACTTCGCGCCACTTCGCGATCGCGTCTTCCCGTTCGAGCACCAGCAGAATCGCCGGGCCTTCGGTCATGAACTTCACCAGGCTGCCGAAAAACGGCCGCTCGCGGTGAACGCCATAGAAGCCTTCGGCTTCTTTCTGGCTGATGTGGTGCTTCTTCATCGCGACGATGCGGAAGCCGTTTTCTTCAATCATCGAGATGATCTGCCCCGTGATGCCACGCGCAACCGCGTCGGGCTTGATCATTGCAAATGTACGTTCGATTGCCATTAGTTGCTGAGTCTTTCCTTCACTTTTTGGCCGATGTCGGCCGGTGTGCTGCAAACTGTAATTCCGGCCGCTTCCATCGCGGCCATCTTGTCCGACGCTTTGCCGGAACCGCCCGCGATGATCGCGCCGGCGTGGCCCATGCGGCGTCCGGGGGGCGCTGTCTGGCCCGCGATGAAACCGACGACGGGCTTCTTCACGTGCTCTTTCACGTACGCCGCGGCGATCTCCTCGTTTTTGCCGCCGATCTCGCCAATTATGACGATGGCGTGCGTTTCGTGGTCTTCGTTGAACAGCTTGATCGCGTCGATATGCGTGGTGCCGATGATCGGATCGCCGCCGATACCGATGCAGGTCGACTGCCCGATGCCAAGCGAGGTCAATTGACCGACCGCTTCATACGTCAGCGTACCCGAGCGGCTCACAACGCCGACGTGGCCCTTGAGATGGATGTGGCCCGGCATGATGCCGATGCGGCACTCACCCGGCGTAATGATGCCCGGGCAGTTGGGACCGATCAGAAGGCAATCGCGCCCCTGCAAAAACTGGCTGGCCGCGATCATGTCGCGCACCGGAATGCCTTCGGTAATCGCGACGATCAGCTTGATACCCGCTTCGGCGGCTTCCATGATCGCGTCGCCCGCAAACGGCGGCGGCACGAAAATTACGGTCGCGTTCGCGCCGGTTTCGCGCACGGCCCCAGCAACGGTATCGAACACAGGGCGGTCTAAATGCTTCGAGCCGCCTTTGCCGGGCGTCACTCCGCCGACGACATTGGTTCCATAGTTGATCGACTGCGTCGCGTGAAAGGTGCCTTGCGCACCGGTGAATCCCTGAACAATCAGGCGGGTGTCTTTGTTTACGAGTACGCTCATCGCGCGGCCCTCACGACTTTCTCGGCGGCGTCCTTCATGCCTTCGGCAACCTGGAAGTTAAAGCCGGACTCGCGGATAATCCGCTTGCCTTCTTCGACGTTGGTGCCTTCCATGCGGATGACAACCGGAAGCTTGATGCCCAATTCGCGGGCGGCGTTGACGACACCGGCGGCCAGCACATCGCAACGCAAAATGCCGCCGAAGATGTTGATCAACACGGCCTTCACGGCGCTATCGGAAAGCAGAATGCGGAACGCATTCTTGATCTGTTCCTCGTTGGCGCCGCCGCCAACGTCGAGGAAGTTGGCGGGTTCGCCGCCGGCGTACTTGATGATGTCCATCGTCGCCATCGCGAGGCCGGCGCCGTTGACCATGCAAGCAATGTTGCCGTCGAGCTTGATGTAGTTGAGCGAGAACTTCGACGCTTCCACCTCTAGCGGATCCTCTTCGTCCAGATCGCGCAGATCGGTGAACTCGGGGTGGCGATACAGCGCGTTGTCGTCGAGATTCAGCTTGGCGTCGAGCGCCATCACCCGGCCGTCCTTCAACAAAATGAACGGATTGATCTCGGCCAGTGAGGCGTCGATTTCGTCGTAAGCCTTCGCCAGTGCGATCATCGCTTTGACCGCGCCATTCACGCTTGCCGCCGGCACGCCGATTCCAAATGCGAGGTTGCGCGCTTGAAACGGCTGCAGGCCAACGCCCGGCTCAATCGTCTCCTTCAGAATCTTCTCTGGCGAGTGATGCGCGACCTCTTCGATCTCCATGCCGCCTTCCGACGAGGCCATGAACACGTTCTTGCCGCTGGCGCGGTCGAGCGTGATACCGAGATACATTTCCTTCTCAATCGGCAGCGCTTCTTCGACCAGCAACCGGCGCACTTTCTGGCCTTGCGGGCCAGTCTGGTGCGTAATCAGTTGCATACCCAAAATTTTCCTCGATGCTTCGACCGCGTCGTCGACGGTCTTGCAAACCTTGACGCCGCCGCCTTTGCCGCGGCCGCCGGCGTGAATCTGTGCCTTAACGACAACGAAGCCGCCCAACTCCTTGGCGGCGGCTTCTGCCTCTGGCACCGTAAAAGCGGTCTTGCCCTTGGGCACCGGCACGCCGAAGCGTGCCAAAACCGCCTTTCCTTGGTACTCGTGGATTTTCATAGGGTAAACTTTCAGTTTAGCATCGTGAACGATTCCGACGACCAGTTTTTTCCAATTCTGCAGGCCGCGTTTCGCGGCGAGAACCTTTCTGAAGCCGACGCCGCGGCGGCGATGCGGCTCATACTAGCGGGCTCGGTCTCTCCCGTCCGCCTGGCCGCCTTCCTGGCCGCCGTCCCCCCGCGACTGGCGACCGTCGAACTGTTGACCGGCTTCGCGCGTGCAATGCACGAAGCGATGATCCGTGTCGATGCGGGACCGGGTCCGTCACTCGACACTTGCGGCACAGGCGGCGATGGTTTAGACACGTTCAATATTTCGACCGTCGCTGCATTCGTCGTCGCCGGCTGCGGCGTGAAAGTGGCCAAGCACGGCAACCGCTCGGCGTCGTCATTATGTGGCAGCGCGGATGTTCTCGAAGCGATGGGCGTAACGGTCGAGATCTCACCCGAAAGAATGGGCGCGTGCATTCGCGAAGCGGGAATCGGATTTCTCTTCGCGCGACTGCTGCATCCAGCGTTGAAACACGCCGCGCCGGTCCGATCGGAATTGAAAGTGCGCACGGTTCTCAATTTGATGGGGCCGCTCTGCAATCCGGCATCGGCGACGGCGCAGTTGATCGGCGTGCCGGGCGAGGATCTGGGCGATCTAATGGCAGGCACGCTGGCGGCGTTAAACGAAGGCACGCAGTATCTCGTGCACGGTTCGGACGGACTCGACGAGATCACCACGACGGGCTCGACAATAGTCTGGAAAGTAGCGGACGGATCGTTCCGAAAGGAAGTCTGGCAGCCTCGCGACTTCGGCGTGGCGCGCGCGTCGCTGGCCGATCTGCGCGGCGGCGACAAGGTCAAGAATGCCGACATCGGAGAGCGAATCCTGCGGCGCGTACCGGGCCCGCGCCGTGACATCGTGCTGCTCAACGCGGCAGCCGGATTGCTTGTTGTCGGCGCCGCCGCTAACGCCCGCGAGGCGATGGAAAAAGCGGCGTGGTCGATCGACTCCGGCGCGGCGCTGGCGAAGTTGGAGGCGCTGCGCAAGGCGTCGAGACTCGAATAGCCCTGAGCCGTAAGCGTCGTGCAACGGAATGGTCGCTACTATGTGGCCGGCACGCGCGTGTCCCTCGTTCCGGTCGGGTACGGGTACCTCCGTTGCGAATCTCTGGTGTTTTGCGGATGCCCGCGCCCAGTTCAGAGAGCTGCTGTCGCATAATCGACGAACAATGCCGCTCATCCGCTCCTATGACTGTCCGGGCGATGTGCTCTATTTGCAGAGCGTAGACATTGGCGACGCGAACGACGAGAACCTAGTGATGAAGAACGGCAAAATCGGCTGGCTTGCCCACCACTCTGACTATTTTCCCACCTGGGTGCCGCTACTATTACATAGAATGCCCAGCGTCTACGAGTTGAAGCCGGCTTTTCAAAACGCTCTGCGTCCCACGGTTGCTGTGCTGGCGAACGCGGGCGTGACGGCCAATCAAGTCACACTCGCCGCGTGCCTGCTCTCGGTCGGCGCGGGCTATCGAGCATCAGAAGAACCCCGCGTCTGGTGGATTCTGCCGGTGGTCTTATTCGTACGGATGGCGTTGAACGCAATCGACGGCATGCTAGCCCGCGAGCACGCGCAACAAACCCCGCTCGGCGCAATGCTAAACGAACTCACCGACGTGATCAGCGACGCCGCTCTGCTTTATCCCTTTTTGTTTCTCGATCCCTGGTGGATGGCGGCGACGATATTCCTGGCCGCGTTGACCGAGCTAGCGGGACTGTCCTGCGTTCTAGCCACGGGCCAACGGCGCTATGATGGACCATTCGGAAAGAGCGACCGAGCGCTGGCGTTTGGAACCTTGGCGGCGGTTTACGCGCTCGGGTGGGACTTACGGCCGGAACTGGAACAGGCAATACCGAAATTAGCAGCGTTCCTTTGCGCGGTTACGGTAGTGAACCGTGTGCGGTGCGCACTGAGTTAAGGCGATGCGACAAACTATCGAGAAATCGTTTCAAACAAAAGACGGCGTGACTCTGTTCTATCGCTACTGGCCCGGTACTGGCTCGAACGCGATCGTCCTTCTCCACCGGGGACACGAGCACTCCGGACGCATGGCCCACGTCCCCGATGAAATCGATCTGCCGGAGTTTTCCTTCTTCGCTTGGGACGCTCGTGCCCACGGCCGCAGCGAAGGCGTGCAGGACGGCAACGTCACCATGGCCACGTTCTCGGCCGATCTCGACCAATTCGTGCGGCACATCGAGGCTTCTTACGAAATCCCCACAACCAACATCGCCATCGTTGCGCAAAGCGTCGGCGCCGTAATCGCCGCGGCATGGGCGCACGATTACGCGCCACAAATTCGCTGCCAGGTCCTCGCCTCGCCCGCATTTAAGGTCAAACTCTTCGTCCCGCTCGCCAAACCGTCATTGGCGCTCTGGCACAGGGTCTACGGCGACTTCTTCGTCAACAGCTACGTGCAACCGGGAATGTTGACGCACGATGAAATGCGTGCCGAGTCTTATAAGACCGACCCGCTCATCAAGCGCCCAATCTCGGCCCGCGTCCTGCTCGGCTTGTACAAAACCGCCGATCGCGTGATCGACGACGCCGCTGCGATCACCGTCCCCACGCAACTGCTCGTCTCCGGCTCGGACTGGGTCGTCCACGAAGCGCCGCAGTTCCGTTTCTATGAGCGGCTCGGCACGACGAACAAAGAGTACCTCAGCTTTCCCGGCTTCTACCACGACACGCTCGGCGAGAGGGATCGCGCCAAACCTCTCGCCCAGGCACGCAAGTTCATCCTCGCCCAATTCGACAGGCCCTACGAGGCCGTTTCCTCGCGCCACGCCGACAAGCGTGGTTTCACGAAAGACGAGTTCGACGCCATGTCGGCGCCGGCCTGCAAGCTATCACCCAGAACCTGGATGTACGCGAATCAGCGCCTGTCGATGAAGTCTGGCGGGCGTCTGTCGGAAGGCATTCGGCTCGGCCTTGCGACAGGCTTCGATTCAGGCGCGACACTCGATTACGTCTATCGAAACAAACCCTCGGGCATCACGCCAATCGGCAAACTCGTCGACAAGGGTTATCTCGAAGCCATCGGCTGGCGAGGGATTCGAATACGGAAACAACATGTCGAAGCGTCCATCGCCGAGGCGGCCGCCGCTCTGCGTCGCGAAGGCCGCAAAGTGAAGATCGTCGACATCGCCGCGGGCCATGGCCGCTATGTCCTCGACGCCGTCGCCAACGTCAAAGCGGATCACGTTTTCCTGCGGGACTACGACGCCAGCAACGTTGCGGCCGGCCGCGGGCTGATCGCGGAAAAGGAGCTGAACGCGAACTTCGAGCAAGGCGACGCGTTCGATCGCGCCAGCCTCGCCGCGATCGACCCGAAACCGACGATTGCCATCGTCAGCGGGCTCTACGAGTTATTCCCTGACAATGCATGGCTCGAAACATCGCTCGCCGGCCTGGCCGAAGCCATCGAGCCCAGAGGCTTCATCATCTACACCGGCCAACCGTGGCATCCGCAACTCGAAATGATCGCGCGTACGCTGACCAGCCACCGCGACGGCAAACCGTGGATCATGCGCCGCCGCACGCAGGGAGAGTTGGATGAGTTAGTCCGAAACGCCGGCTTCCGCAAGGTAGCGCAACGCATCGACGAGTTCGGCATCTTCACCGTGTCCATCGCGGAACGAGTGAATGCTTAGGCTGCGCGGCCTGATGTGGTTGGCGTTCCTGGGGCCGCTGTTCTTCCTAACCTACAACTTCGCTAACGCAACCGCGGCCGCGCGCAGCCACGTGCCGTCTCTCGCTTTCGATTGGGAGCGGCATCTGCCGTTCCTCGCGTGGACAATTTTTCCGTATTGGTCGAGCGATCTTCTCTACGGTTTTTCCCTTCTCATCGGGAAGTCGAAGAAAGAACTGGATACCCACGCGCGGCGCCTGCTCGCCGTGCAGTTGATATCGGTCGCGTGGTTCGTCGCGTTTCCGCTGCGCGTGGCTTACGCCGAGCCCGCCGTCGACGGCGCCGCCGGATGGCTCTTCGCGCAACTACGTGGCTTCGATCAGCCGTTCAATCAAGCACCCTCGCTACACGTCAGCCTGGCCGTGATCCTCTGGGACTTTTACAAGCGTCGGCTCCCGCGCTGGACATGCGCCTGGTTCGTATTGATCGCCCTGTCGGCGTGGACAACGTATCAACACCAGTTCATCGACTTGCCGATGGGCGCGTGGCTAGGCGTCTTGATCGTCGCCGCGATGCCTGAAAAAGCGAACCCGCAACCGAAACTGGCCTCGGCATATCTCGCGGCCGCGATCACGCTAACGGCATTCGCATTCACCGTACGCGGTTGGGCGTGGCTACTGCTTTTCGTCGCGTTTCCCCTGTCGATAGTCGCCGCTGCATACTGGTCGGGCAACGCGGCCATGCTGGGCAAGAAAAACGGCCGCATGCCCTTCTGGATGTGGCCTGTCGAAATCGGCGCGCGAGTCAATGCTTACCTGTGGACGCGCGGAACGCCCGCTCAGACTGAGATCCGCGAAGGAGTATGGCTGGGCCGCGCGCGCCGCATCGGCGAGCGACACACGTTCGCAAGCGTCGTCGACCTCACCGCCGAACTCTCCACCAACGCCGAAACCGTAATTCCCGTTCTCGATTTGACACCTCCAGCAAACACCGATCTCACACGCGCCGCCGAGGCCATCGAATCCGCACCAAAGCCTGTGCTTGTTTGTTGCGCCCTCGGTGTCTCTCGATCGGCTATAGCCGTGGCGGCATGGTTAATCGCAACCGGCCGCGTACAGTCGGCCCAAGACGCCATCGCGGAGATCCACCAAAACCGACCGCTAACCAGGTTAAACACAAAAGCACAGAAATGTTTGCAACAATGGTCCGGTGGCAGAAATGAATTCGGCCCTTGATTGCCGCGCCGCGGCCGCTCTCCTTCGATCAGCGCTTCCCGCCAGTTACGCCGCGCACGTCGGCGGAATCGCTGCATTCGCGCACCGCCCGGCAAGCGCGCTTGGATACGCGCTCATCGCCTTGTCGCTGCTCGCATGGACGGGGGTAATCTACTACTCGATCCGCGTCAAGCTCGACTCCGAACTCTTCGACATGCTGGCCGACGACCCTGCCAAAGCCGCTAGTCAGTTGGATTTTTTCCTCGCCTCCGCGCGCCTTGCAAACGCGCCGGCGGAAACCCGCTCCATTGAAGACCGCATCGCGGGCGGCATCGCATTATGGAAGCGCCTCCTCATAGCGGTAGCGATTCAACTGCTCACACTCGCCGCCGCGGTATTGTTGCAACTGTAATGCTCGCGGCGATCGTGCGCGGATTCATCACGACCGGAGCCAAGCTCCTGACTGGCGCCCAAGGCCGCTGGATCGGTTGCGCGCCCGAGGCGCGCCTTCGCATCTACTGCAGCAATCACACCAGCCACATGGACTTCCTTCTGCTGTGGACCGCGCTTCCCCGCCCCCCCTGCGCGCGGCAACGAGGCCCGTCGCCGCGTCCGACTACTGGCTGCAAGGCCCCATTCGCCGCTTTGTGATCGAGGACGTTTTTAACGCCGTTCTCGTCGATCGAGGCGCCGGCGTCCACGGTAACCCGCTCCAACCGGCGTTCGACGCCATCGCCGCCGGCCAGTCGTTGATCTTCTTTCCCGAAGGAACCCGGGGCGATGGCGAGACGCTTGGCCCTTTTAAGTCCGGCGTCCATCATCTGCTGAAGGCCCGCCCGGACGCGGAGGTCGTGCCCGTTTGGATCGACAACGCCTACCGCGTGATGCCAAAAGGATTTTTTTTCCCGGTTCCCCTGCTCTGCTCGATGAGTTTCGGCGCTGTTTTGCGCTATGAAGTCCAGGAGCCTAAGGAAGCCTTTCTCGATCGCCTCCGATCCGCCATGCTGGAGTTACGCCCTCAATGATGAACCTGCCGCACGAAATTCTGCTCATTTTCGCCGCGCTCGGCGGCGTCCTGCTCGTCGCCAGCGGCGTCGGATTTTCACTGCGCGCGCGTTTCGCCGGCGGGCCCTCGCAAGCCGTCGTAGACAACCTCAACGCACGCATCCGCGCATGGTGGATGATGATCGCGATCGCAATGGCCGCCACCGTTGCCGGCGCGCCAGCGATAATCGGACTTTTCGGATTTCTCTCCTTCCTCGCATTTCGCGAATTCATTACACAAACACCGGTACGCCGCGCCGATCACGTCGCATTGTTTGTCAGTTTCTTCATCGCGATTCCCGTGCAATACGGCCTCATCGGCATCGGCTGGTACGGCCTTTTCGCGATCTTCATTCCCGTCTACGCGTTCCTCAGTTTGCCGATTCTATCCGCCCTCATGGCCGACGAGCGCAAGTTCCTGCAACGCACCGCCGAAATGCAATGGGGACTCATGATTTGCGCGTACTGCCTTAGCCACGTGCCCGCGCTTCTGACGTTGGACATCCCCGGGTACCAAGGCCGCGAAGCGCTGCTGTGCGTGTTTCTCGTGTTGATCGGCCAAGCCAGCGACGTGCTCCAATACATCTGGGGCAAACTTTTCGGTCGCCGCAAGATCGCAGCGCGGCTTTCCCCCAACAAGACCGTGGAAGGCTTGATTGGCGGCGTGTTCAGCGCCACCGTGTTAGGCGCCGCGCTCTGGCAAATCACGCCGTTCTCGCCGCTGGCGGCCTCGGCGTTGTCGCTGTTGATCACCGTCTTCGGCTTCCTAGGCGGCTTGGTGATGTCGGTGATCAAACGCGACCGCGGCATCAAAGACTGGGGCGGATTGCTCGAAGGCCACGGCGGAATTCTGGATCGCATCGATTCGGTCTGTTTCTCGGCGCCCGTCTTCTTCCACGCCGTGCGATACTTCTACTCGGTCTACTGAAATGACATCGCTACTCGTTCGATGGGCCATCTCGGCCGTCGCGGTCTTCAGCGCCGCATACTTCGTGCCCGGCATTCACGTCACCGGCATATCGGCGGCGTTCATGGCCGCTGCCGCCACAGGCTTCATCAACGCAACGCTCGGCAACCTCATCAAGTTCTTCACCTGGCCGGCGCGCTTCCTCACACTCGGACTGTTCTCGCTCGTCATCAACGCACTGATGTTGTGGCTGGCGGCGGCCATCGTTCCCGGCTTCCGCGTTGATGGCTTCATCGCCGCGTTTCTCGGCTCACTGGTGCTGAGTGTGATTACAACGGTTGGCGGGTGGATGACGGACAGCTCGTCTAAGAAGTCGGACTAACGCACGTCAGAGCCTCGCACCACTCCTTGGTCACATAGAACGTCGCACCCGCCTCGGTGCGGACGACGTTGTACACCAAGCCCCAATTCACGCCAGGTTCCACGGCCCCCGCGTCAATGAGTTTCTTCACACCCCACCGCCGAAAATGAAACTGCCCCGACGCGGGATGCAACCACCCCGACGCCAACTTCGGCGCGCCCTTTGCCGTTCGCGCGAACGCCCGCACCGCGTTCTTGCGATCCGGCACCCACTCCGGAACGTCATCGCTTGGAATCGTCGAAAACCACGACACCACGCGGCCCATCAATCCCGCGATGAGGAATCGCAGAATACGCAGCAGCAGCGGCACGAACATCGCAATACAGACAATGATCAACAGAAACACCAGCACGGCGATGTGCGGATACTCATACGCGAGCGCCAACAGCACGACAACGCCAAAATCCTCCGCGACGCTGATCGCCGAGTGCGTCGTCGGCTCGGGCGCCGTGTGCGCCATCAAGCGGAATCCCATCTTGCTAGAGTGAGTGCCTAACGCCAGCGAGCCTGCCACAATCATCGCTATCGCTCGCACAACGGGATCGAGATCCGCCGTCGCCCCCAGCGCCAGCAGCGCGCCGCCGATCGGCCGGATAAACGTGTGCACCGCGTCCCAGATCGGGGTGAAGAACGGCACCTTGTCCGCCACGAATTCGGCCACATACATCACACCCGCGGCTATCAGCACCGCCGGATGAGCCAGCAAGTTCAATTCACCGGGCAAATTGCTGAGCAGCCCGTACCGCAGCCCCAGACCCGTCACGAGCACCGCCGCGTACAAATTCAAGCCCGCGCCGATCGCCAGCCCAAGCACCTGCGAAATTATCGACCACTTATCCATGTGTTGTCAGGCTTGTCGCGCCTTCATCATACGATACGCAAACAGGAGCGCAATTGATCCAAGAACCGACATGATAAAACCGGCCGATTCCCCTTCGCCGTACAACCCCAACGCGCGCCCGCCCCATCCGCCCAAAAACGAGCCCGCAATCCCCAGCAATATCGTCATTACAAAGCCGCCGGGATCCTTCCCAGGCATTAGCACCTTGGCGATAACGCCCACAACCAGACCGGAGATGATGGTGCCAATGATTCCGAACATCGCTTTCTCCTTTTTGGATGACGGACGTGGCGAAGGTGTTACTTACGCCGCGCCGTTTTGTTTGAACCACGCTTGTAGCTTCTGCCAGCCGTCCTTGGCGCTGGGATCGTGGTAGGTCGGGCGGTAGTCGGCGTGAAAGCCGTGATCGGCCTCTTGATACACATCGATCCGCGATTTCGAATTGCCAGCCGCCTTCAATGCCTCGCGCATCTTTTCGACCGAATCGATCGAAATACCGCGATCCTTCGCGCCGTACAACCCAAGTACCGGCGCTTTCAAGTCCTTTGCAATGTCAAGTGGATGCTTCGGCGTCATCTCGCCCGGCGCGCCAATCAACCGTCCGTACCACGCCACTCCTGCCTTCAACCTCGGATTGTGCGCGGCATACAACCAAACCACGCGCCCGCCCCAACAGAAGCCCGTAACCGAAAACTTCGCCATATCCGCCTTGCCAGTCGTTGCCGCGTACGCAAGCGTGGCATCGAGATCCGCCATCACCTGCGAGTCCGGCACTTTGCCAACGATCTTGAGAATCTCTTGAAAATCCGTCAGCTTGCTGACATCGCCCTGCCGCGCGTACATCTCGGGCGCAATCGCCAAGAATCCCAGCTTCGCCAACCGCCGGCAAATATCTTTGATGTGTTCGTGCACACCGAAAATCTCTTGCACCACCAGCACGACCGGAAAGTTCGATCCCGCCGCCGGCATCGCTCGATACGCCGGAATTTCAATGCCTCCGGTGGGAATCTTCACCTCGCCCGCGGTCAGGCCCGCGGCGTCGGTCTTAATCTGCGTCTGCGCGCAAATCGGCCGAACGGCCATCGCGAATCCTGCGGCCAGCTTCGTCTTCAGAAACACCCGGCGGCGCGAGCGCGGATTTACATTGTCGAGACTTCGTTCTTGTGCATTCATGGCGGTCACCGCGCATGATAGCACTACCGGCTACTGAACGGCGGCCAACTCCTCCGATGCCTTTTCCCACTCGGCGAGGAATCCTTCATGTTGCGTGCGCAACTCGTCCAGCCGCTGCGCCGTCCGCACCGGATCGCTGGCGCTCGAATAGTTCGCCAGCGCGGCCTCCAATTCGGCAATCTCCGTTTCCGCGCCCGCAATCGATTTCTCCAGCGCCTCGATCCGATCCTCAAGCTGCTTCAGCTTGATCGGATTGATCCGCTTCTTCGCCGGCGCCGGCGCAGCCTCCAGCGGCTTCGGCACATCGTCCAGCGTCGGCGGTTTCTGCTGTGCGGCGATCCGCGCGTCCAGCGCCTGTTGTCCGCCCTCTTTCCGCCAAACATACTCCTCGTAGTTGCCCGGAAAGATCTCCACACCGCCATCGCCGACTTCATACACCTTCGTCGCCAGCTTGTCGATGAAGTACCGATCGTGCGAAACAAACACCACCGTGCCCGAATATCCCTCCAGCGCCTGCAGCAGGATGTCCTTCGCCCGCATGTCTAGATGGTTCGTCGGTTCGTCGAGCAGCACGAAATTGGACGGCCGCAGCATCATCTTCGCCAGCGCGTAACGATTCCGCTCGCCGCCGCTTAACACGCCGATCCGCTTGAACACATCGTCTTCGCTGAACAGAAAACACCCAAGCAAACTGCGCAACTCCGTCTGTGTCTTCAGCCCGGCGATATGCGTGAGATCGTCCAACATCCGCGAATCCGGATCAAGCTCTTTGTATTGATCCTGCGCGAAGTAGTCGAGCTCGACGTTGTGACCCAGTGTGTACTCGCCTTTGGTTAGAGGCTCAATCCCCGCCAACAACTTGATTAACGTTGATTTCCCCGCCCCGTTATGCCCCACCAGCGCAATCCTCTCGCCGCGCTCGATGACGAAGTTGACGCCGTCGAACACGTGCTTCTCGCCATACGACTTCGCCACGCCCTTGAACTCCGCCACCACGCGCCCGCTCGGCTTCGGCTGCGGAAACGAAAAGTGAATCGTCTTCTCCTCCGCCGGAATCTCGATGCGCTCGATCTTCTCCAATTCCTTGATGCGGCTCTGTACCTGCTTTGCCTTCGTCGCCTGATAGCGAAAGCGATTGATAAACGCCTCCAGCTGCTCGATTCGCTCGCGCTGATTCCGATACGCCGCCTCGATCATCGCTCGCCGCTCGGTCTTCTCGCGCAAATACTTTTCGTAGTTGCCGCTATAGAAGTGCATGCCCTTGTTCCAGATCTCGACGATGCGGTTCACCGTCACATCCAGAAAATAGCGGTCGTGCGAAATCATTACATACGCGAACGGATAGTTGATCAAATAGTCTTCCAGCCAGTTGCGCGCCTCAAGATCCAGATGGTTCGTCGGCTCGTCCAGCAGCAGCAACGACGGCTTTTGCAACAGCAGCTTCGCCAGCGCGATACGCATCTGCCAGCCGCCGGAGAACTCCTCCGTCATCCGATGCCAGTCGTCTTTCGGAAAGCCAAGCCCGTTTAGGACCGTGCCGACCTGGGCTTCGACCGTGTATCCGTCGCGCGAAGTGAACTCGTTCTCAAGCCGGTGAAATCGATCGGTGATCGTGACGTACTCTTGACTTGCCGTATCGACCTCCGACATGCGGTGCATCAGCGATTCCATCTCCCGTTCCATGTCCCGCAAATCGTCGAACACGCTCGAACACTCCGCGAACACCGTGCGCCCTCGCAGCGACAATCCGTCCTGCGGCAGATATCCGAGCGACATCCCCTTCGTAAACGAAATATCGCCGTAGTCGAGCGTATCCGCGCCGCCCAAAATCTTCAGCAGCGTCGTCTTGCCCGTACCGTTGCCGCCGACCAACCCCGTCTTCTCCTGCGGCGTCACCATCCACGTCACGTTTTCAAACAGCAGCTTCGGGCCGAAGCGCTTCCCGGCGGAATTGAGTGAAATCATTCGGGCTTGTGGCGTAGTACGCGGCCGGGCCGGGTCTCTTGCAACTTTTCTTGATCGACGACGGCCACGCCGTTCACTAGCACAAAATCGAAACCCTCGCTGTAGTGATGCGGATCGGGATACGTCGCCAGATCCTGAACCTTCGCCGGATCGAAGACCACGAGATCGGCCGCATAGCCTTCTTTCACCAGTCCCCGATCGGTGAATCGGAACGTGCGCGCCGGCAGCGAGGTCATTCGCCGAATCGCGTCTTCGAGCGTAATCGTCCCGCGCTTGCGCACGAACTCCGCCAGCACGCGCGCGTTAGTGCCATAGCTGCGTGGATGGGGTAAGCCAACGCCAAACTCGCGAATACCGCCATCGGACGCAATCGCCGTATTCGGATAGCGCAAGATACGTTCGACATCGTCCATGCCCATCGAGTGATAAACCATCTGCGCGCCGCCTTTGGCGACCATCGTCAGGATCGTCTCCACTTCGTTGTCCAGCGACTTCTCCCGCCCTTCCAAGCGATTGATCTCCGAAATGTTCTTGCCGTTGTATTTTTCGTTGGCGCCATAGTTGGCAACGGTCGCATACGAGTAATCGTCATGCCCAAGATCGAGCAACAACCTCTTCATCTCGGTCGTAATCCGCTTCCGCGTCTCGGCCGACGCCAACCGCTCCTCGATCGCCTTCTGCCCATCCGCCAACGCCCAACTCGGCAGAGTGATGCCCAAATTCGTAGACGCGTGATCGTAAGGATATTGATCGACGACAACATCGACGCCTTCGCCGCGAAACTTTTCCACCAGCGCTACGGAGTCCTTCGACATCCCCCATAACTTCGGCGCGTCAATCTTAAAATGGCTGATCTGCACGCGCAGGCCCGACTCCCGTCCCGCGGTCACAGCTTCCGTAATCGCCTCGCGAATCTTCGCGCCTTCATCACGCATGTGGCTCGCATAAACGGCGTTGTACTTGCCCGCGGCCTTCGCCAGCGCGACAACCTCGCGCGTGTCCGAATACGTTCCCGGTATGTAGATCAGTCCCGTAGAAAAGCCGACCGCGCCATCACGCATCGCCTGATCGACCAGGCCCTGCATCTTTGCGATCTCGTCCTCGGTCGCCAGGCGATTCGCCGTGCCCATCACCTCGCGACGCACCGAATTGTGGCCAATCAGCGTTGCCAGATTCAGCCCGAGCTTGATCTTTTCCAGCCGATCGAACCACTCGCCTAATTGCACCCGCGACCCGCCGCAGTTGCCCGTAACGATCGTCGTCACGCCATCGAGCAAATAGTTCGCGCCCATCGGATTGAGTTCGACCGCGCCTTCAACATGCGTATGGACATCGATAAATCCCGGCGCCACAACACGGCCCGAAGCGTCTATCGTCTTGTCCGCCGTCTTCGTCGCAAGCGCGCCGATCGCCGCGATCCGCCCCGCCTTCACGCCGACATCGCCGCGGAACCACGGATTACCCGTTCCATCGACAATCCGAGCGTTGCGGATCAGCACATCGAAATCGGCGCCCGCGCAAACAAGCCCGAGAGCGAAAAGAAATCGCCTCACGAGACAGGCCCAAGAAAGAAGTCAAACGACCGCGCCAAATAATCGCGCAAATCCGGCCGCGCTACCACCGCGTCCAGAAAGCCGTGCTTGACTAGAAACTCGCTGCGTTGAAACCCTTCCGGCAGCTTCTGCCGGATCGTCTGTTCGATCACGCGCGGACCCGCGAAACCAATCAGCGCGCCCGGCTCGGCGATATTCAAATCGCCCAACATCGCGAAGCTCGCCGTCACGCCGCCCGTCGTCGGATCGGTCAATATGCTCACATACGGCAGGCCAGCTTCATCGAGCTTCATCAGCCCAGCCGAGATCTTCGCCATCTGCATTAAACTCACGGCGCCCTCTTGCATGCGCGCGCCGCCCGAGGCGCTGACAACAATCAGCGGCGTCTTCTCAGCCAGGCACCGGTCGATCGCCCGCGCGATCGTCTCACCAACCACCGCGCCCATACTGCCGCCGACGAAGCGTAAGTTAAGCGCGCAAACATGCACCCGCCGACCCTTGATCGTCCCCGACGCCGCCAGAATCGCATCCGCGTTACCGGTCGTCTTCTTCATCGCCGCCAACCGCGCCTTGTAAGGCTTCGAGTCGACGAACTCCAGCGGATCGGTCGAGTGCAGCGTGCGGTCGTGGAATTCAAACTTGCCGTCATCGAACAGCAGCGTCAATCGCTCCTCGGCGTCGAGCTTGAAGTGATGCCCGCACTTCGGACACACATTCTTGGACTCGTCGAGTTCCTTTTTCCAGATGATCTGGTTACAGCCGTCGCACTTCTCCCAAAGGCCCTCCGTTTTTACGCGGCGCTGTTCGTCGGATGCAGTGTTGACGCTAGGTTCTTTTCTTGTCCACCAAGCCATATGAGGTTGCAGCTACTAGTATCGCTTACCGCACGTAAGGATGCTTTCGTAGAATCGCAAACGCCCGATAAACCTGCTCCGCCAACATCGCCCGCGCCAGCTCATGCGGCCAAGTCATGCGGCTCAATGAAAGCAGCAAATCCGCTTCGGCGCGCTGTCCGGAAGTCAGCCCTTCATGCGCGCCGATAAGAAACACCAGGTCCTGCCCGTTCATCTCAGCATCGGAGAACACGCGCGAAAATTGCACGGAATCCAGCTCCTTCCCCAAAGGATCGAGATAGATCTTCCGCGCAGCCGGATGCCGCGCGTGCACGTCAAATCTCAAGGGGTTGATCTCCCGCATCTCACACGCACAAAACTTCGCCGCGCGTCCAACGAAGTCCTCCGCGATGGCGTTCGCATGCGCATCCTTCGCACGCCCAATGTAGTAGATAAAGATCCTCAGA
>VFZW01000010.1 GCA_016871055.1 Acidobacteriota bacterium | reverse complement strand
CTTCGACTACTGCGATTCTGCTAAAACTAAAACTAGCTGTCCACTGCTTTTTTGCAGGGGCCGCCAACTGTCTCTAAACTTTTGTCTCACCGTAGGGGACAGCCTCAAACTCTCACCAAGCGGCTTGGACTCCGCATCGGCATACCGCCGGCTTCTCCGTTTGCGTTTGCCGCCCATTGAGGGAACGTCGGCTACATCAGACTGGTCCTGCGTACGGCTCTGCAGCGCCTCGGCGCGGGCTTCGGCGGCGGCAAGGTCTTCGCGGGAGGCGTGAGACCGCATGACGTCTTGAGGCGCGACCGGCGCTTTTGCGGCATTCGGTACATGCACCGCGGGCACAACGGGCTTCAACTGCTGCTGAGCGATGTAGCCGGCGGGGTCCAGAAGCAAACGCCGCTCCTGCTCCTCTTTCCGGACGCGCAGTTCGATATTGTGTTCTCGCAGTTGTTCGTTGTTGCCTTTGAGGTAGTCGCAAACTAGCGCGACAAACGCCGCGCCCAGGACGACCGTCAGGCTAACAAAGATTTGGAGTTCTATTGATCCGAGGTCCATAGGTCCACAAGAAGTGTATCGGCGGGACAGTCCTAGGAGAATAGGCTTGAAGGACCAAAATTGTAGGTATTGTTGAGTACACGTAGTATAGGGTCAGAAGTACTAGCGTATTACGGGGCCAGTGGGCTACTGGTCCTAAGGAAAGTCACTTAGCTCAATTGGGGAAACCGAGTCGAGGCCGATCTCCCGATGACTTCTTTGGTTGCGGTCCTTCTTCGGATGCCAGCGCCCGCTTCGCCGGAGCCTTTGAGAAATCGACCTCCATCTCCTCAAAGTCCAGCGCCCGGTCGAGCACCATTTCGACCACGGTCCCACGCCCCAAGACAACATCCGCTCCGCGTGTGAGCAAAACGGCCGCCACGCCCGCGGCCGCCCCCGCGGCTGCGCCGAGTCCCGCGCCTCCGGCCGATCGTGTCGCAATCGCACCTACCGACGCGCCCGCCGTCGACCCCGTCGTGATCTTCGACGCATCCTCGCCCTTGGTCGTCTCGCCTTTAATATTGCCCTCGGTACGATCCAGCTCTTCGGAAGATCGCCCGTCGAGGCCGCCGACACGGGCTCGGAAGTCGCGCGTTACCCCGTTTGGCAAGGTTAGCGAGTCGAAGCGCAAGTAAAGCTCCGCGCGGCCCTTCACCCGGCCGGCGCGCTTGGAGGAGGTGATCGTTCCGGCGACGTAGGAACCGGGCGGAATTACGATTTTGCCATCGGCGAGAATCGGGAACGAGGTCTCCAGATACACGCGGTCGCCCTCGGCGGCATGTTTCGTCGAGACGCTGTTAATCATGACGAGAGGCACTCGTGTGCCAGGTTTCACCGTGTAGGTGTGCACTACATCCTGGGCCGGAAGCAACATGCAGCCGCAAAGACTGACGGCAAACCCGATCCTCGTCATAATGAATACCTCGTCTCCATTCTACGCCTACAACTTTGTACGCGGGTCGGCGCCGGCGGGTTACTCTTTCTCGAGCGGTGCGGTAATAAGGAACACGCCGAAAAGACACAACGGCCACACATGCATCATAATGCGGGCCACAGAAGTGTCGATCTGCCACTGAATGTCGGCCGAGCCCCCGATGTAGACGAGATAGTAGCCGGCCAGTTGCGCAACCGCGGCGAAGATCGGTATCAGCCAGGCCCCGCGCACCGGCCGCCGCAGCCGGTTAACTCCCAGCCATACGCAGAAGACGACAACGGGCGGTACGATGTAGTTGCCGAACGTCAGCGATTCGCCCGCCATCGACCAAAACGCCACCCAGTGTCGATGCGTGTCCGCGATCCGGTCCATGAACGTCCCACTCGCCGAACTCACCAGATCGTTGGTTACCTTGGCGCTGGACTTGAAGTAGAACACGACCGCCACCACGGGCGCCGCCCCGATCGCGAAGTCACGCAGCTTGCCGATTCGAGACATCAGCTCCGCGCGGCTGGTTGCCACGAAAGCGATAGACCCGGCCAGCACCCCAAAAAACAGCAGGCCTTCATTCTTGGTCCATGCGCCCAGAGCGGCCAGCAGTCCGGCTAAAATCGCGGGGCCGCGCCCGTCTGACTTGGACTCAAGCGCCAACACAGCCATCGCGCCGGCACAAACGATCAGCGCGGCCATCGGAACGTCGGCGTACATCGCCGCCGTCATGCGGACGATGGTGCTGCCCCCGATAATCGCGATGGCGGCGATCACCGCGATAGCCGCGCCCCGGAGGTAGCGGAGTATGGTGAATGGCACGGCAATCGCCGAGATCAGAAACAGCGCCTGAACCCCGGCGACGACGGGCTGCGACTCCGCGCCGCTCGTGGACCAGAGCATGGCGATGGAAGCGGGCACCATCAGGGGATAGTCCGGGTGCGACCAGTCCAGCAGTGCGACGAAAGGGGTTTGCAGGTTATCCGCGCGAACCAGGAACCGGGCGCGCAGATTCCAAATGGACCAGGCGTCCCATTCACCGTGTGGCGCGATGGAGGTCATCATCGTGACCGTGAAAATCGATAGTGCGGCGGCGGCGGTAAGTAACACCCAGAGCCAAAATGGAGCCTTCCCGGAGTGCCCCGGCAATTCTTCCGCGGCCGCGCGTTTGTGGGCGATGGCCCCCGCGAACCCCGCGGCGCAAAGCATCGCGCCCGCCGCCGCCATTGGCGGCAATCCGGCGGCGATCCGGACAAGGTAAAACAGGATACTGGCGAGGCCAAGTCCGGCGACCGGCGCCAAGGCCAGACGGATGGGATCGGCGGAAGACCAGCGCCATGGCGCTGGCCAGATCGCCCGGACCAAAGCGAAGCCAGATGCGACCGTGACGAGGAGCAAGAACAAGCCAGCCATGGAGCTACTTCACCTTCTCGTTTTCCAGTAGGGCAATGCCGTTCCCAAATTCGCGGACCAGTTTGAAACCTTGATCGCGCAGCGATCCGGTCGCGATTGTCTTGTGAAAATTTCCAACGACATATTTCTGATTGGCGTTGGGGACAACAACCAACGGCGCAAGTGCGTATTGGATGATGTGATGTTCGGCCATGGCGTCGGTGTTGTTTGCCGGAGTTCCGGGGTCGGTCATGTAGCCGATCACGCCCGTTGGCGGCAGCGCGTCCTTGAGCGCCTTTAACCGCTCCGTATATTCCGTAACGCCGTCGATGGCGGGCGCTTGTGTATAAGCGTCGGCGGTCTGCATGAAGAGACGGAAGGTGGAGAATAGGGAGACGGCAGCAACAAGCAGGGTCGCGGTTACGGCGCGTGGGTACATCGTATTTAGCTATTGTAGCGGTGCGCGGACCGGTAACGATAGACGCGGAGGACTAATTTGTCCTCGGAGGCGCAGGCGAATCTCGGGATTTGCCGGTGCGCTCGTGGGAATGCGGAAGTTGATCTGGTACAGTCCCGCAAAGCCGGGTGTGACGCCAGCGTAAAGAATCAGATCGTCCGCGATCGGTTCACCGTTAAGCAGCACGTCCAGATCGCGCCGGGCGCTGATCGAAGCGGCGGTGGTGGGCAACGTCATTCCGCTGAGTGCCGGCTGTGTTGTGCCAAGCCCCGCCGCGTAGAGGATGATCAGTTCGCCCGGTTCGGCCGGTGTGTCGGCGGCAACCAGTCGGCCATCGGCGTGGGAGGCGATGATGTTTTGGCCGGCCATCGCGAAGAGCCCGGGAGCGGAGTCGCCGATGCGAATTTCGATTTCCGGACCGGCCGCGCCTTCCCGGCTAAGCCGGAGACGCCGGAGCCCTGTTCGAGTGTTGCCCGGTATGAGGAAATTTACCTGTGTCGGCGACGCAAACAGTATCGGCACGGCAACGTTGTCGAGGCTGACGCTGACGCCGGTTCCGATCAGAATCGTCGGCAATTGGCCGTTGCGAATCTCGTCTGATGTCAATGCCTTGGTGGTGGAGGCCAAACCGCGGCCGAATAGAGACACCAAAGACAGCGGCGCGAGTGCGCCGGGTTCGTTGGTCGCGGCGTTGACGATGCTGGAAGCTGTATAAATCGGTGTCTGCGCCCATGACAGGTTGGCAAGCAGGGCCCCCAGCCAGAGAACTCGGGGCATCACTTCGATGCTAGCTTTCCTATCGATCGTTGAGAAGATCGGGAAATTCCTAGGCAGTTTGACCGGAATCGAAAAGTGAAGGGCGCGAAGCCTTTCGGCGCCGCGCCCTTCACTTGCGAGACAACAGTTTCAGGTTGTTACTGGACCGGAATCACCGCGCCCGCCGTTGGTGTCGAAACACCGCCGACCGAGATCGAGATCGCCACATTGCCCGGCGCCGTGGACATCGGCACGCGGATGTTGATCTGCTGGAGGCCTGTGATATTGCCCGGCGCGAGACCCGCGTAGAGCACGTCGGAAGCAGCCAGAATCGTTCCGCCAACGGTGACCGTGACACGGTCACGCAGCGAAACCGCGCCGGTTGGGATTTCGCCGGACTGGTAGACCGGCTCGCTCAGACCGAAACCGGTGCCGTAAAGGCTGACGACATCGCCGCGACGCGCCGCGACGCCGCCCGGAACGTCCGCGGCTGCGGCCACCGGAGTGCCTTGTGCGTTCAGGGCCGCGATCGACTTGCCGCCAAACGTAAAGAAGGCCGGCGAGTGGTTATTGACCGTAACCGTCGCAATGTCGGAACGGAGTTCGTTCTGGCGGTCCGGATTGAGGATCACAACCAGCGGTACCGCGCCCGACGGAACGTCGAACGGAACCTGGAAGTTGATCTGGTCCGTCTGGACGTAAGTCACTGGAGCGCGCTTGCCGCCGACTGTGACGGCGACGCAAGCGAGCGAAGTCGGGAATCGACCGTCGACGAGATCGCCTGCGCTGACGTTGCGCGTCCGTCCGGCGACTTCGAAGTTAAGGCCGAAGACGGAAGCGAGGGCGCTCGGCGAGAGTTCCCGCGCGAACGACGCAGCGTTGCCGACCGAGCGGACATTCGGCCGTGTGGTGAGGTTGCAGGCGCCTTGCGCACGGAGGGTGATCGAGGTCGTGTAGAGCGAGTCGCCTTGATTATTGCCGTTGCCGTTGGCGGCGATGCTGGCGGCATAGAGGATGATGTCTCCCACTTCGTTCGCGGGCGGAGTCCACTCGAACTCCCAGTCAACGCCTCCGCGGGTACCCATGCGGGTTGAGGCGGAGTTGTGGCTGATGAACTGCGGTTCCGGTTCGCCGGCGCAAGGCGGTACTGTCAGTGCGGGAGTCCCGCCGCAACGCAGCGTAGTGTTGGCATCTTCGGCGAAAGAACCGGCGCCGGTGCGGGTGTTGCCTGCCTGACGCGCCGTAAACTGAAAGCCCCAGCGCTGCGCTTCGGAGTGATCGATCCTGACCTTGATGCGCTTTTTCACGCCCGGGGTGTAGGTCAAGTTGTCGACCATGATCTGCAACCGGCCGCGAGAGTCGGTATTCGCGCCGCCCGCCGGTTGATGGCACTGCGAACATGCGTTCGCGGCGCTGGCATCGGTCGGTACGCCCGAGGCGGCGATCGGCGGGAACGCGGAGCGAGCAAACAGAGCGGGCGCGCTCAAGAGCGCGCCCGTGATGAGAAGTTGAAGCAAAGTACGTGATCGAAACATGGTTCCTTTAGTTTTGGACCGCGAGTAGCAGTCCGGTCTGAATTGAAACGCCGTTAATGGTCATTTCAATGCGATGTTCGCCATTAGCGAGTTGCGGAACCGTCACATTGAACTGATTCAAGCCGGGCCCGGAAAGACCGTCAAACGATGGAGTGACCGACACGCCACCTATGCGCATCTGCACTCGGTCAACAAGCGGTGCGGCGCCGCTGAACGTGCGTCCAGGAGCGACCACCGGGTTGGTCGGGCCGAAGCCCGTGCCAAAGATCAAAATGACTTCGCCGGTTTTTGCCGGCACGACACCGGCGGTACCGGCCGGGCCGATAATTGCGGCATCGCCTCGAACGGCTGCCGGATAATTCTTGGTGCCGACGGCATACGAGAACAAGCTCGGATTCTCCTTGCTTGCGGTGACACTGAACGGCAGCGATTCGCCTGCGGCGTTCTTTACGATGACCTGGACAGGACCGATTTTGCCTGCGAGATCCGGCACCTGAATGTTCACTTGACCCGGCGAAACGTAATTCATGAACGCAGCCTTGCCGTCGACCGTCACGCTAACGCCGTCGATCGCGGTCGGGAACGCGCCCGCCGCGCTTATCAAGCCACCCCAGTCTTTTGTTGTGGTCGAAAGGTTGTTGCCGAAAATCGAAATCCACGAACCGGTAACAACGCCAGGCGCGTACGAGCCGATCACCACCACGCCGCCAGATTTGATTTCTGGACGATTGCCGCCGCCACTCGCGGCTTGGAAGTTGATGGTGGCGTTGGCGGTGTGGATGCGGTCTCCAGAACTGGAACTGTTGCCGTTGGCGGCGTTGCCGGCGACATAAAACTTAACTGCGCCGACGTCGCTTGCCGGCGGCGTCCAGTCGACTTCAAAAGTTCCGGACGTGCTGGCCATGCCGTGCTCGATGAACTCCAGTGGGTTCGAGGCGGCGCAGTTGCCGCTGCCACTCCGCTCCTGGCCGTTGCCGCAAAGAATGATCGTCGCGGAGCTGACGTTTTCGAACCGTCCGGCCTGACCGCGCGTTTCGTTGCTGCCGAGACGTGCCGACAATTGAAAGCCATAACGGCGCACAGCGGAACTGGAATCCGTGATAACAACCTTAATCCGTTGCTTCACGCCCGGCGTATATGTCAAGCCCGACGGAAACTGCAGCGCGACGTTGCCGCCCGACGGATTCAGGCTGGTTCCCGTGTGGCAACCCGCTTGCGCGCAAGCCGAGGCGTTGCCGCCCGGACCGCCTTCGGAATTCGGGTCCGGTCCAGACCCGAAAGCCCAAAGGATCATCGGTACGGCGAAACCGACCGTGATCAGCCGTCCTTTATTGATGTGCTTGAAATTTGTCATGGAAGAACTAACACGATTTTGATTCAGCATACTCGAAACCCCGTTCTGGTATTAACTTCTGATTGAAGAATTCACAAGTTGGTACTTTTTTCAAGGTGCCTAACTGCCGACAGAACTGCCCTTTAGCTCAATGGTGATAGAGCTTTTCGAACGACAGTGCTTAGGGGAATTGCATCCAGTTGATCCAGGCGGATCCACTCGAATGTTTTAGGCGGGCGGGCGATTTTCGCGCCAACCACTTCGAACTCATAGATTCGATTGGTGATAGCGTGCGAGAACTCGTGAATTAGTCTAACAGGTTTCGCTGCTGGTAGTTGATTCGGTTCGGGAAGTTCCCAGAACCCTCCGAGCAGAGCCGCCTCCTGCGATCGCTGCCAGAGGAGAATATGCCCGTTCCGAATGACTACCAGAAGCGTCCGCCGCACTCGGCGAATCTCGGACTTCCGCTTTTTCAAAGGCAATTGCCGTTCCAAACTTTTCAACCGTGCCTTGCACAGTTTTTCCACAGGACATCCACAGCATTTCGGATCTTTGGGCAGGCAGACGGTCGCGCCGAGTTCCATCATGGCCTGGTTGTGCCGGGCGGGATCTTTTACATCGATAAATTTCTGCGCCGCTTCCTGCAACCGCTGTTTCGTTTTGGAACTGGTGATGTCGCCGGGATCGGCGGTGACACGCGCGAGGACCCGAATGACGTTGCCGTCGAGAACCGCTTTCGGCTCGTCGAAGCAGATGCTCGCAATTGCGGCGGCGGTGTAGGGGCCGATTCCGGGCAATTCGATAATTTCGCCGTAGCTGGAGGGGAACGATCCGCGCGCGACGATTTGCCGGGCGGCTTCGCGCAAATTGCGGGCGCGCGAGTAGTAACCCAATCCGGACCAGGACTTGAGAAGTTCGTCGTCGGTCGAGGCGGCGAGTTCGTTAGGTGACGGGAAGGTCCGCAGGAATCGCTCGTAATAAGGGATCACCGCCGCGACGCGCGTTTGCTGCAGCATGATCTCGGAGATCCAGACGCGGTACGGATCACGAGTGCGCCGCCACGGCAAGTCGCGCTTGTTCGCGTCGTACCACGCGGCGATAATTGAGGTGAGCCTCACAGACTTGGAAGACTCCATTCTCATCCGCGGCGCGCGGATGCACAACCTCAAAAATCTGACCCTCGCGCTGCCGCACAACAAATTGACGGTGATCACGGGCGTTTCGGGCTCGGGCAAGTCTTCGCTAGTCTTCGACACCGTCTACGCCGAGGGCCAGCGTCGCTACGTCGAATCGCTCTCGGCCTACGCGCGCCAATTTCTCGACCGGATGGAGAAGCCGGGCGTCGAAGAAATTCTCGGACTCGCTCCGCCGATCGCGATCAGGCAGAAAAATACGACGCGGAACCCGCGGTCGACGGTGGCGACATCGACCGAGATTCACGACTTCCTGCGGTTGCTTTTCGCGCGCGCGGGCACGACGTTCTGTTCGCAGTGCGGCGATATCGTCCGGCGCGACACGGTCGATGTCGTCGCCGAGGCGATGTCAGCTGAAGCGCAAGGCTCACGATGGTATGCGCTGTTTCCGGTGCGCTCCGAGAAAGATCCGGCCAAGTTGCGTGATCATCTGTTCGAACTGCGGCGCAAGGGCTTCAACCGGCTGTATCAGAACGGGCAGGTGTTTGAGTTTTCAACGCCGGAGTCGTTGCTCGGGATCGACTTCGCCAAGCCGGTGTTCGTGCTTGCCGACCGCCTTTCGATTTCGGGCGATGTCCGGGCACGCATCGCCGATACGGTGGAGACGTGCTACCGCGAATCGGGCGAGGTCTACTTTGAACAAGCAGGCGTACCCGACCCGCCGCTTCGCACGTTCAACGAGAAGTTTGCGTGCAAAAAGTGCGGCATCGCGTATCAAACGCCGGAACCGCAACTGTTCAGTTTCAACAACCCGATCGGGGCGTGCACGCGGTGTCAGGGCTTCGGCAACGTGATCGACTATGACATGGATCTGGTGATTCCGGACGCTTCATTGACGATCGCGACCGGCGCGGTGCAGCCGTGGACGAAGCCGGCCTATCACTGGTGGCAAGGGCAGTTTCAGAAGTTGTACGGGAAGACCGTTCGCTGCGGCGTTCCGCTGTTTGAGCTGAATCGCGAAGAGCGCGAGTTGCTGATCAACTACATCCGCAACGTGTTTTTCAAGGAAGTGGAGCACAAGAAGTACAAGGTGCAGGTCCGCGTATTTCTGAGCCGCTACCGGGGATATGCAGAATGCACCGAGTGCCAGGGCTCGCGGCTGCGGCGCGAGGCGCTAAACGTGCGCGTCGGCGGCAAGACGCTGGCCGAAGTTTCGAAGATGAACATCGCCGAGGCGTATGTTTTTTTCGGCGCGCTGACCTTGGGCAAAGAAGAACAGGTGATCGCGGGGAAGATCCTTGTTGAGATCCAACAGCGGTTGCAGTTTCTGAACGATGTCGGTTTGGAGTATCTGACGCTTGACCGGCAGTCGGCGACGCTGAGCGGCGGCGAGGCGCAGCGGATTCAGTTGGCGACGTGCCTGGGTTCGCGGCTGGTGGGCGCGTGTTACGTGCTCGACGAGCCGTCAATCGGCTTGCACAGCCGCGACACCGAACGGCTTATCAAGATTCTGCATGAGCTGCGCGATCTAGGCAATACGATCCTCACCGTCGAGCACGATCCGGACGTGATGCGCGCGGCCGATCACGTTGTGGACCTTGGTCCGGGCGCGGGTGAAAATGGCGGGCGCGTAAATTTCGAGGGCACCTATAAGAAACTGCTTGCGCCGGGCAATACGTCGCTGACGGGCAAGTATCTGCGCGGCGAGTTGGAGACGTCGCCGCGCATGGCACGGCGCGCCGTGAATCCGAAGAAGCTATTTCGCATCACGGGCGCGCGCGCGAACAACTTAAAGTATGTCGATGTCGAGATTCCCCTGAACATGCTCGTGGCGGTGACGGGGGTGTCGGGTTCGGGGAAATCGTCGCTGGTGCACGATGTGATTTATCGCGCGCTGAGCCGAGAGTTGAATCGCGAGGGGCGTCCGATGGAAGACGAAACCGAAGCCGAGGGCGCCACGGAGCGACAGACATGGAAGACGCTCGACCGCGGGCACTTGTTGAATCAGGTCGTACTCGTCGATCAGAGTCCGATCGGGCGCACGCCGCGCTCGAATCCGGTGACCTATGTGAAGGCGTTCGATGTGATTCGCGACCTGCTTTCCCAGACGCCTGAGAGCGATCGACGCGGCTATACGCCGGGGCACTTTTCGTTCAACATTCCGGGCGGCCGCTGCGAGACGTGCCAGGGCGATGGAACCGTCACGGTCGAGATGCAGTTCCTGGCCGATGTCGAACTCGTCTGCGAAGACTGCCGCGGTACGCGGTTCAAGCAATCGATACTTGACGTGAAGTATCGCGGGTTGAACGTGCACGAGATTTTGAAGATGACCGTTGCCGAGGCGCTGCGGTTTTTTCATGACACGCCGAAGCTCATGTCGCGGTTGAAGGTGTTGAGCGACGTTGGACTGGGTTACTTGCGGCTGGGGCAATCGGCGACGACGTTGAGCGGCGGCGAGGCGCAGCGGGTAAAACTGGCGGCGCATCTGGTGCAGTCGTCGAGCGAGGGGACGTTGTTTCTGTTCGATGAGCCGACGACGGGACTGCATTTCGATGACATCCGCAAATTGCTTGATGCGTTTCAGCGGCTCGTGCAGAACGGCGGATCGCTATTGGTGATCGAGCACAATCTGGATGTCCTGCGCGCGGCCGATTGGATTATCGATCTTGGGCCTGAGGGCGGCTCGGGCGGCGGGACGATCGTCGGCGCGGGAACTCCCGAAACGATTGCCGGGTTAGAAACGTCACACACAGGGCGATTCTTGCGCGGCATACACTGAGTGCATATGGGCTTCGCGATTCTTCTTGCGTTTTGGCTCCAGGCGGCGGGCGATCCGTCGGCCGCGGGCACGAAGGCGCTTGAGGAACAGAAGTACGAAGAGGCCGCGCGGTTGTTTGGCGAGGTGGTTACGAAAACGCCGGAGGATGCGTATGCGCGCTTTCATTTGGCGCTGTCGTTGAGTTTGTTGAATCGCGATGCGGAGTCGGCTGCGGAGTATAAGAAGGTCCTGGCGGCGCAGCCGGGTCTGTATGAGGCGCAGTTGAATCTGGGCGTTGTCTTGCTGCGGATGAAGCAGCCCGACGAAGCGGCTCCACTTCTCGATTCGGCATGCAAACAAAAGGCGGATCAGTACCGCCCGAACTATTATTACGGCGAGGCGCTGCTCGCGTCTTCCAACTTCGAAGGCGCGGAAGCGGCGCTGCGCGCGGCGTTGACAATCGATGCGAAACGGCCGGAGGCGCAGTTGGCGATGGGGCGCGCCGTGGCCAAGCAGGGCCGCGTGAAGGAAAGCGCCGTGTGGTTCGCGGGCGCGGCGAGCGCGGATGCGTCGTATCGTGATGCGTTGTTGGAACTGGCGGCGCTGCACGAAGGCGCGGGAAATCGCGCGGAGGCCGCCGAAATCTACAAGCAGTTTCCGGAGAACACCGGCGCGCGCGAACGGCTGGGCGTGTTGATGCTCGCGGGCGGAGACGCGACAGGCGCGGTGGCGGAGTTGGAAAAAGCGGTGCAAACATCGCCGACCGCGGCAAATCGATTCGCGTTGGCGACCGCGTATTTGAAGGCAAAGCAGAACGACAAGGCGTTGCCTCTAATCGCGGCCGCGGCCGAGCAAGAGCCGAAGAACGTCGAGTTGCGATTAACGCTGGGACGCCTGCGCCGCGAGGCGAAAGCGTACGATCCGGCGGCGCGCGAGTTCTTTGTGGCGACGCAAATCGACCCGTCGTCGAAAGCGGCTTGGAGCGAGTTCGCGTCGACGTTGTTTCTGCTTGGGAACTATCAGGGCACGTTAGCCGCGTTCGATAAGTTGAAGGCGCTCGGGGAGGAGTCGGCTGCGCAGTGGTACCTCCGCGCGCTATGCTACGACCGCATGCAGTTGTACAAGGAAGCCTTACCGGCGTATGAAAAATTCCTCGCGATGAGCGACGGCAAAAGCCCGGAGGAAGAGTTCAAAGCGCGGCAGCGGATCAAGGTGGCGAAGAAGATATTGGAGAGGCGATGAAATCGTTGGTGCTGTGCATCGCGGGTGTATTGGCCGGCGCCGATTTGGCTTCGGTGAAGGCCGAGCCGAATCTCGAAAAGCGTTCGGAGAAGGCGCTGGTGTATGCGGGCGAGTTGCTTACGGCAATGCGCGGGGAACTCGATCGCGGCGATGTCGCCAAGATCAAGGAGCAACTCGCCGAATTCCAAAACGCGATCGATTTGTCGGTCGATTCGCTGGAGGCGACGGGCAAGAACGCCCGCAATAATCCGAAGTATTTCAAGCGCGCCGAGGTCCGGTTACGCGAGTTGAACCGGCGGCTGGCGACGTTCAAGAGCGATATGAATTTGGACGACAGGCATTTGCTGGACGACGTTGGCGGGCATGTCGCCAAGAAGATCGATCATCTTGTCGAATGGACCTTGCGAGGAAACAAATGAAACGCTGGGCGTTTGTGCTGTTGTGTATTAGCACCGGCTGGTTGCTGGCGCAGGATAAGGATTTTCTAACAGCGGATGAGGTCGATCAGGTCCGGCTGGTGCAGGAGCAGAATGAGCGATTGACGCTTTACATGCACTTCGCCAAGCAGCGCGTGGATCAAGTGGAGAACCTGTTGCGGCGCGAGAAGGCGGGACGCAGCGGACTGATTCACGGCGTGCTGGGTGAGTACACGAAGATCATCGAGGCGGCCGACATGGTGACCGACGACGCGCTGAAGCGGAAGGTCGATGTGGCGCTAGGTGTGAAGACGTTGGCGGATTCAGAGAAGGAGTTGCTGGCACGGCTTGAGAAGATTCGCAACGCGAAGCCGAAGGACATGGCGCGGTATGAATTGGCGCTTGACAACGCGATCGAGGCGACCAGAGATTCGATGGAATTGGCGCAAGAGGACTTGGCCGCGCGCGGGGCTGGCGTGATCGAACGGTTGTCGAAAGAAAAAAAGGAACGCGACGCACTGCTGACGACCAAGGAGCAGGAAGAGAAGAAGGTCGCGGAGAAAAAAGAAGCCGAGGACTCGTCGAAGCGAAAGGCGCCGACGCTGCGCCGCAAGGGCGAGACGCCGCCACCGAAGTAGCTACGGAAGGTGTTCGATTTCGACGCTGCCCCATTTGTCGTTGAGGTACTCGGCGACCAAGCGGCGATGGCAATGATGAGGCGTTTCCTCGCTGCAGAGCAGGCATCCACCGTCGACCTGTTCGCGTGATATCGCTTCTTCGATACGCCGTTCGCGCATCAGTTCGAGGAACTGTTTTTCGTAGAGCGCCCAATCGCCGTTTTTCGCTTTTTTGAAGGGATCGAGGATTTCGGCGGTCGGCGCGAGTAAAGGCGCGTGGACGTATTCTACCTTGCAGAGTTCGGTGGTGAAGAAGCGAAGGTCGTCTTTCTTGGTGAAGCCGGCGAGTTGCGAGACGTTGTTGAGGCGGACGTCGATCAAACGTTTGATCTGAGCTTCGCGGAGGCAAGTGAAGAATGTCTCGGCCGACTTCTTAGTGAAGCCGATCGTGAAGATCTTCATGCTAATCGGCCCTCGCGGCGACGGCGGCCTCTTCCTCTTCGGGGGCGTAGGCGATGCGGGCGCCCTGCAGGGCGTAGGCGTCTTCGAGGACTTCGGCTTCCGAGCGGAAGAGGTCGATCGCCTCCAACGAGAGGGAGCGTCGCAGGCGCGCTAGCGCTTCGTCGTGCGTCTCGATCGAGCCGTCGGCGAGGATGTGATTGATGTCGATACCTCGGGTGCGGAGGTGGCGCGCGACTAGGATTGTGCGATGACAGGTGATAGGGTCTTTGTCGGCGCACATCAGCGCGATGCGGTGGCGGTCCATGCCTGACTGGACGCGATCGAGGCCGAACTGGAAGAGCGCCGTTTCGGCGACGAGTTCGTAGCTGACGCGGCCGTTTTCGTAGCAGGCGGGGTCTTCGCGGCGGGCGCCGAGTTCCTTGCCGAGGAAAACGTATTTGATGCCCGATTCGCGGAGCGATTGCGTCAATGCTTCGCGGTTGAATTGGGGTTGCATGCGGCTATAGGGCCGGGAACGGACATCACAAAGGGCGGTTACTCCGTGCTGCCGCAGGAGATCGTTGAACCGCTGCGCGGAGTGATTGGAGTGGCCGATCGTGAGGAGCATCGAACTGTTGCTATTATCTCATCGGTTGTGGACTACAGAGTCTTAGGGCGGGCCATTTTTTCGGTAATAACCGAAGCTACGAGCTTGTAGCAATGGCCGTCGATGAACGGCTCGGTCAGGCTGATACAGAGCAGGGCGTCGAGGCGAAAATCGTGCACTCCGGTCCCGCGTTCGTACATCCTCGCTTCGATTGCGGGATCGGTCAGTTTCAGGTTGTAAGAGCGGCCGTTATAGCGGAACGCTGCGCGCACGCCGCGCCGATTGTTGCGGAACGCGCTGGTGATGAAACTGATCTCGCTAATTCAGATGAGTGCCAATGAATTTTCGCAGGAACCGATATTCTCGGGCGGCACGCGATCGTTGCGGCCGTCGGTGGTGGAGAAGTCATTGACCCAAAGCACATCGGCGTCATCGACGAGGGCAAGCGCTTCCTGCCAGGTCACCTTGCCGATTCGAGACCACTTCGGCCCCGCAGCGATCAAGTAGTTCTCACGCTGATGGCCGCGCGGATCGGCTCGCGACAAGGGGATGTCGATGACATCCAGCAGCGCCGGCGCGCAGCCGTCGACACAGCGACACTCGGCGCTCGTCAGTTCGGCGCCTAGTCGAGCGCTGACCGGCCGGATCCACTCACCGCCGGTTAGGCTCTTGCCCGCGATGCAACGTCCGTCAGGCTTGCGCGAATTCGCCAGGCAGACAAGCCGCCGCGCGGAGTTCACGGTTTTATTTTGCCATGACCGACGGGTATGAACGAAGTTATACTGGTCTTGTGAAGACTGCAATCTCCCTTCCCGACGCACTGTTCAAGGAAGCCGACGCCGAGGCGAAACGGCGGGGCGTCTCACGAAGCCAGCTTTATGGCGAAGCGTTGAGCGAGTTCCTGGCGCGTTCCCGCTCAGAGAATATTACAGCGCGCCTTAACGAAGTGTACGCAAAGCACGATTCTCGCCTACCCAAAGGCGCCTATGAACTGCAGCGACGGGCTGTGGGCAAGGACAACTGGTGAAGCTGCCGAGGCGAGGAGACATCTGGTGGGTCGACCTGCCTACGCCTCGCGATTCCGAGCCCGGCTTCAGGCGGCCGGGAGTCATCATCCAGGCCGATGAATTCAACCGAAGCAATATCTCGACGACGGTTGTCGCGCTCGTGACCACCAATTTGGGACTGGCGGACGCGCCTGGAAACGTGTTCGTGTCCAAACGTGGCACCGGCCTTCGGCAGGACTCAGTCGTCAACGTTTCGCAGCTCCTCACCATTGACCGCGAGGACATGCTGTCTCGCATTGGAACACTTCCACCGAAAGCGATGGGCGCGGTGGATGCAGGTGTGCGGCTTCTTCTGGGACTCGAATACTCTAGGCGCTGAGCACCTCACGATACGCGCCCTCTTCAAAGCCCACGAGCAGCTTCTTTCCGACGCGCAGAACGGGGGCGCGCAGGTTGCCGCTTGGGCCGATGATCAACTCGGCGATGGCGTCGTCGGACGGGTTGTCCTTCATCGCCAGGCGGCGAACGTTCTTGCCTTTCGCCGAGATGATTTCACTTGCGCTTCGCGCCAGCGCGATCGCTTCGTCGCGGCCGATAACGGCCTTCTTCGCGTTCTGCTCGTTCTTGACGGCAGCTTTGTTCTTCGCAAGAAACTCCTGCGTTTTGCCGCAGGTTGTTCAACCAGGGCGATGGTAGGACCAGTCGATCGTTTTCATGTGCTGATGTCATAATAACCAGTTCATGGCCAAGATCGATCCGAAGACGCTCCGCTCCTACACCTGGTTCAACGGTAAGGAGTATTACAACTTCTCGCGCCGCGCGAATTTGCGGTCGATGGGATTCTCGCGCGAGATCTTCTTCGGCAAGCCGGTGGTCGGCATTTGCAACTCGTTCTCGGAGCTGAACAACTGCAATTCGCACCTGCGAGGACTGGCCGATGCGGTGAAGCGCGGCGTGTGGGAGGCGGGCGGATTTCCGCTGGAGTTCCCGGTGATCAGTCTCGGCGAGCAGTACATGAAGCCGACGACGATGCTGTTCCGCAACCTGATGGCTATGGATGTGGAGGAGTCGATCCGCGCTAATCCGATCGACGCGGTGGTGCTGCTGTGCGGCTGCGACAAGACCACGCCCGCGATGCTGATGGGCGCGGCTTCGGCGAACATTCCGGCGATTGTCGTCACCGGCGGGCCTACGCTTTCCGGCAATTATAAGAACCAGCCGTTTGGCACCGGCACTGATGGCCGAAAGATTTTCGATCTTTACCGCACGGGCCGCGTTTCGCCGGAGGAGTTGCAGGAAATCGAAGGTTGCATGGTGCGGTCGAGCGGGCACTGCACGGTGATGGGCACGGCGTCGACGATGGCCTCGATGGCGGAGGCGCTTGGCATGACGCTGCCGGGCAACGCGGCGATTCCGGCGGTCGATTCGCGGCGCGGGGCGCTGGCGGAGGCGTCGGGACGCACGGCGATCGATCTGGTGGCGGCAAATCGCACGCCGCGATCGATCATGACTTGGGAAGCGCTTGAGAACGCGATCACGGTCGATATGGCGATCGGCGGTTCGACCAACGCCGTTGTGCATTTACTCGCGATCGCGCGGCGCCTGGGCTTGCCGCTACAACTCGACGACTTCGACCGCATCTCCCGCAAGACGCCGTTTCTGGCGAATATCCGGCCATCCGGCAAGCACTTGATGGAGGACTTCTTCCATGCCGGCGGATTGCCCGCGCTGATGAAAGAGTTGCTGCCGATGCTGCACCGCGATGCTGTTACGGTGAACGGCGCCTCGGTTGAGCAGAACATTTCCGGTGCGGTATGTCATAACCGCGACGTGATCGCTTCGGCCGATCAACCGCTGCACCCGGAAGGCGGCACCGTCGTGTTGCGCGGCAATCTCGCGCCCGATGGCGCTGTGTTCAAGCAGACGGCCGCATCGCCGCATCTGTGCCAGCACACCGGTCCCGCGTACGTGTTCGAGACCTATCAGCAGATGCACGACACGATCGATTCGATGGATCTGCCGATCGACGCCAACACCGTCCTGGTGATGAAGAACGGCGGACCGAAAGGCGCTCCGGGTTTCCCGGAATGGGGACACATTCCGATGCCGAAGGTGTTGCTAGAGCAAGGCGTCAGCGACTGCGTCCGCATTTCGGACGCACGCATGTCGGGCACATCGTTCGGTACCGTTGTGCTGCACGTTTCGCCGGAGTCGGCCATCGGCGGACCGCTTGCCGTTGTGCGTACGGGTGATTCGATTACGCTCGATGTCGCCGGGCGCGTGCTAACGTTACACATCAGCGATGAAGAGATGGCGTCGCGGTTGGCGGCGCTGCCCGCGTACACACCGCACTACACGCGAGGCTACGGCAAGCTGTTCCTTGATCACGTCACGCAAGCCCATGAGGGCTGCGACTTCGACTTCCTGCACGCCGAATGATCGCCCGCTATCGCACTCCGCTGTTTTTCTTCGCGCTGGGCTTTGTCTTTTATGTCGCATGCAAGGGCGCGCTGAAGGGCTACTTTTCATCGGACGATCTCGATAACCTCGCGTGGACGAGCCATAGCCCGCTGACAACTTTCTTGATCGAACTGGTCTCGCCGGTGTTTTCGCCGATCAACTTCCGCCCCGTAGGGCACTTCTACTTCTGGGCGCTGGGCCGAACAGCGGGGCTTGACTTCGCGCCGTACGTAGCCGTGCTGCAACTGCTGCATCTCATCAATTGCGCGCTGCTGTGGCGGTTGCTCACGAAGCTCGATTTTGCGTGGGCCGCGCGCGCGGCGGGTGTTTTGTTCTTCGCGTTTCACATGGCCGCGTTTGATGCCTACTTCAAGCCGATGTATGTGTTTGACGTGCTGTGCGCGCTGTTTTGCCTGACGGCGATCGTATATTGGCAACCACGATATTGGGGATACAGCATCCTGATTTTCCTGGTTGCGTTTAAGTCGAAAGAACTCGCAGTCGCACTGCCTGTCGTACTGTTTCTCTATGAATACTGGCTGGGCGAACGGCGCTGGAAAGCACTGATCGTTCCGGCCGCGCTGGCGGCGGCGTTCACCGCGCAGGCTCTGTTCGCTCAGGGCGGTCGAGGCGGCGATTATGGATTGCGGCTCACACCGGCCACCTTCTGGCAGGCGCTGGACTTCTATGCCAGCACTCTGTTGCGCGCGCCTCACGCGGGCTTTGCGCTGGCCGCGCTGCCGCTGTTTATCAGGGACAAACGGCTTTGGTTTGGTCTATCGGCGATGCTGCTGTTTCTCGCGCCGATGCTCGCGGCGCCAGGGCGGTTGTTTGCAGCGTACTTGTACCTGCCGCTGGCGGGGTTGGCGATTGCGTTCGCGGCAATCGTCGCGCGCTGGCCGGTTGCCGCTGCGCTGCTGGTCGTGTGGCTGCCGTTTCAATACAGCGAACTGCGCGGGTTGCGAAACGCGGCTATCGCCGAGGGTAACGAGGCCCGCGCGTTCACGGTCAAGGTGCAGGAACTCGGTCGCGAGTTGAAGGAGATCGATACGGTGCTTGTCGACAGCTATCCGGCGAAGATGCGGCGCTGGGGCGTCGAGGGCGCGGTGCGGCTTGCGCTAGGGCGGGATGATGTCAAGTACATCTACCTTGAAGACACCAACCACGCCGATCCGGCCGACAGCGCCAAATTGGTGTTGCTGCGCTGGGACGCCGCGCGCAACGATCTGTTCATTCAGTCGCGCGCGGCGGGCGCCGATGCGGCCTATATCGAACTGTCCGGAATCGCGCCCATCTGGCAACTTCGGCAAGGCTGGTATCAGGGTGAGGGGAATTTTCGCTGGACCCAACCGCGCGCGGTGGCGCGGCTTCGGCGGCCGGCGGGCGCGACTCGTTTTTCGGTGACGACGAACGTGAGCCCGGATTACATCAAAGCTGTGAAAAGATCGACCTTGATCGTTACCATCGACGGCGTCGAGGTTGGCCGCGCGGTGTACACGGAGAACGGCTGGCTAACCGACTACTTCGCGGTGAAAAGCGCGGACGCGGACGGGAACGTCACAGTTGAGTTCAACGTTGACCCGCCGTTCCGGCCGTCGAACGGAGACCCGCGTTCGCTCGGTGTTCCCATCGCCGCGTTCGGTTTTCGATAAGCTGCCTTAGATGCTTCGAATCCTGCTATTCTGCGCGGCGGCGTTTGCACAGAAGCCCGAACACCTGTTGAGCGGCAAGCCCGAATTTCGCGCAACTGCGTTGCGCACGAGTACGGTCTTCAAAGGCCAGCCCGGCGTGTCGAACTTCAATCTGCACTCCTATATAGCGCATCACGACGGACAGTTTTGGCCGATGTGGTCATCGGGCCGCGCGACAGAAGACAGCGCCAATCAAGTGATTCTGTAAGCGACGAGCAAGGACGGGCACGCGTGGCCGGAGGCACGAGTGCTGGCCGCCGATCCGGGTGGCCCCGATGGTCCGCAGCGCTGGATCGCGCGCGGCATCTATGTCGTCGATGGGAAACTCACGGCGCTGGCCGCGCTAATCGAAAGCGCCGACTATGGCAAGCGCGGGCGCGAAGAGGTGTGGCGCAAGCTGCGCCTGATGCGCTTCGAGTGGTCTAACGGCGCGTGGGGCTCGCGCGGCGTTTTCGCCGAAAACTGCATGAACAACTTCCCGCCGGAACGATTGAACGGTGCGCTGGCGATGGCGTGCCGCGATAACAACATGAACGTGTGGATGGCGATTGACGACGGCCCCGGTTGGCGGCACACACCGATCGCTTCCGCGCCGCCGTTCGACAAGATAGACGAGCCAATGTTCTATGCGACGCGCGAGGGCGAGGTGCATATGATCGTCCGAGACAACACACGGTCGGGCGAATTGCTGCCGGCGATCAGCAGAGATCACGGCCGCACTTGGACCGCGCCGGTGCGCACCGACTACCCCGACGAAACGTCGAAGAATCTTCCAGGCCGGCTGTCGAACGGTTGGTTCTACTAGATCAACAACCCGAATCCGAAGGGCCGCAATCCGCTTGGGATTTCGTTCAGCCGCGATGGTTGGGCGTTTGGCGGAGGCATCGCTGTCGCGGCGCCGGCAGGGGCGACGGTGCAGTATCCGCATGCGATTGAACACGGCGGATCGCTGTGGATTGTGTATGCGACGAACAAGCAGTCGATTGAGATCACCGAGTTGCCGTTGGCGAAGATGAACCTCGTGGAGGTGGCGGTGTACGGGGGAACGCCGGGAGGTGTCGCGGCGGCGATCGCGGCCGCGCGAGCGGGTCGAAGCGTTGCCTTGCTTGAGTATCACAAGCACATCGGCGGCATGACGACGAGCGGGCTCGGCAAGAGCGATATCGAAACGAAAGAGGCGATTGGCGGGCTGTTCCGCGAGTTCACGTCGAAGGTAAAGGCTTATTACGTTGAGCGTTATGGCGCGTCGCACGACAACGTGAAGAAATCGGGCGATGGGTACTACTATGAGCCTTCCGTTGCACAACGTGTGATTGATCGAATGGTGGCGGACGAAAGACGGATCTCGGTTCGGACGCATGTTTCCTTGGATGGCGTCATTCAAGATGGTGCGCGTGTGGCCGGACTTCGCGTGAAGGATCGTTCCACCGGCGAGGTCACCGTGCTGCATGCGGCGGTCGTGATCGACGGCGCCTACGAAGGCGATGTGTTCGCGGCGGCGGGCGCGGCGTATCGTGTGGGGCGCGAAGGGCGATCGGAGTTCAATGAAAAACACGCCGGCGTGATCTATCAGAACTACGACACGCGCGAGGTGACCGCTGGTTCGACGGGCGCGGGCGACAAGCGCATTCCGGCGTATACGTACAGGCTTTGCATGACGGCCGATCCATCGAACGCGGCGCCATTGCTGGCCCCGCCGGCGGGCTACGACCGCACACGATATCATGGCTATCTTGATGACTGGAAGGCCGGGCGTCTGGACGCGCCGAAGACGATGAAGGATGGCGTTGGGTACTATGGCCCGACGTTTGGAACGCTGGTGCGCGCTGTCTTTCGCCGAGATTCCGAACGGCAAGTTCGACGTCAACATGAAACCGCGGCCGCTGGGGTTTCCGTTCGGCGAGATCAACTACAAGTACCCGGACGCGAACGCTCCAGAACGCGAACGGATCGCGGGTTCGATTCGCGATCTGACTCTCGGCTTGGTCTATTTTTTGCAGAACGACGATGCCGTGCCGGCGGCGCACCGGCAGCTTGCGCGGCGCTATCACCTCGCCAAAGACGAGTTCGCCGACAACGCGAACTTCCCGTTTCGGCTTTATGTTCGCGAGGCGCGAAGGCTGGAGGGTCTCTACACGTTGACCGAGAACGATACGGTATTGCAGGCGGGGCGGGGACGCACGCCCATCTTTGAAGATTCGATCGCGGCGGGTGAATTTCCGGTTGACAGTTTTCCCGTGCGCGGGCGCGAGTCGACGACACAGCCGGCGCTTGAGGGTTACGTTTTTATGCTCGACCACGAAACGCGGCCCTACCAGATTCCATACCGCGTCATGATTCCGCGGGCGGTCGACGGCCTGATCGTGCCTGTCGCGGCGTCGACCACGCATATCGCGTTTTCGACGGTGCGCGTGGAGCCGACGTGGATGGCGCTGGGCATGGCGGCAGGCATTGCGGCTCATCTGCCGATCGAGCGTTCGACCGCACCGCGCGCCGTTGATGTCGCCGCGTTGCAGCGCGCGGTGCTGGAACGCAAGCAGGTCATCACTTACTTCAAAGACATCGATCAATCCGATCCCGCCTTCGCGGCGATGCAGTATTTCGGCGCGCGCGGTTTCTTTGAGAACTACGAGGAGCGCAGCCGTGACCGCGCGACGCCGGAGGAGGCGCGGCGTTGGTGGCGTTTGGCGAAGCAGGCGGGCGAGCCGCCGTCGAACCTTACGCGCGGCGAGTTATGCCGGCTGCTCTACCGGGTCGAGAACGGGCAGTAGCGTCACCCAGACGCGAGCGGCGGCACCCGCGCCGAGCGAGATCGTTTGTCCGCCGGTACGAAGCGTCATCGTGGCGTCGACGTTGCGCGCAACGACATCGACCAGCGCCCCCGGCCGAATGCCGAGTTGGTCGAGGTATTCGAGCAGCGCGCGATCGCGCTCGAACACGCTGACGACGGCGGCTTGGCGCGTGCCGGTGACTTCGCTCAAGGCCAGCATGCCGCGGCGCTCGCGTTCCGCTTTCGTGTCGAGGCCCAGCGCGAAGCCGTGCGGGCAGTTTTTGTCGTCGCCGAGTTTTTCGATGAGCTTGGCTTCGAAGTCGGCGGAGACGGCGTGTTCGAGCTGCTCGGCTTCGTCGTGAACTTTGTACCACTCCATGCCGAACACTTCGGTCAACATGCGTTCGATGAGGTAGTGGCGGCGGATGAGGCGAAGCGCGATTTCGCGGCCGGTAGCGGTGAGCGAGATGCGGCCATCGCGCGCGACGACGATGAGGCCATCGTGTTTCAAGCGGCGCGTGGCCATCGTGACAGCGGGCGCGGAGACGTCGAGCCACCGGGCAAGCGTCGCGGCGATGACGGTTTCGCCTTCGGCTTCGGCCTCGGCGATGGCCTTTAAGTAGTTCTCTTTCGATACCGTGATGCGCACGACAGTTTTAGTCTAGCGTGGAGAGGCTAGGAAGGCGTTGTCGCCGCTTCGTTCGGGATCCTGGTTAGAGTACGAGCATGCAATCGCCGTAGCTGAAGAAGCGGTACCTTTCTTCGACCGCGTGGCGATAGGCGGCGAGCATCAGGTCCGTGCCGCCGAAGGCGCAGACGAGCAGAAGCAGGCTCGACTGCGGGAGATGGAAGTTCGTGAGCATTGCGCCGACTCGCTGGAACTGGAAGCCGGGGTAGATGAAGAGATTCGTTTGACCCGAGTTGCCTTGGCGCGCGAAAGATTCGATCGTGCGCACCGAGGTTGTTCCGACGGCGATTACGCGCTGGGCTTCCTTCAGTTTCGCGGCGGTATCGGCGGGGACGAAGTAGCGCTCGTAGTGGAGATGGTTCTCTTCGATCGTCGCACTTTGCAAGGGTTGGAACGTGCCGAGGCCGACGTGGAGTGTTACTTCGGTGCTGATCGCGGCCAGGCTGTCGCGCATTCGTTGGGTGAAGTGCAGGCCCGCCGTCGGCGCGGCGACACTGCCGCGTTCCTTGGCGAAGACGGTCTGGTATCGTTCGGCGTCGTCGAGAGAATCAGGCCGCCGAATGTAGGGCGGCAGCGGAATGTGGCCGTGTTCGTTGATGGCGACCCATTCGTCATCGGCGAGCAGGCGCACGAGCCGCTCGCCATTCGGCAAGTACTCTTCGATCAGAACGCTGAAGCCTTCGGCGATGTCGACCATGGCACCGGGCGTTAGTTTCTTGCCCGGCCTTCCGAGCGCGCGCCAGCGCTCGGCGATTTTCTCGACAAGGAAAACTTCGGCGCGCCCGCTGTTTCCACGGCGGCTTCCGATGAGCCGCGAAGGGAAGACACGGGAGTTATTGAAGACGAGCAGATCATCGGCGAGGAGGTACTCGGGCAGGTGTTTGAACTCGCGGTCTTGCCATGTGCCGGACGACCGATCGACGACGAGCATGCGGGCTCCGTCACGTTCGGCGGGCGGGTGCTGCGCGATCAACTCATGGGGCAGATGATAATCGAAAGAAGAGAGCTCCAATCTCTCAGACTATCAACTTGCGAATTCTTGGCATTGAATCTTCTTGTGACGAAACGGCGGCGGCTGTGGTGGATAGCGGCCGGTCGGTGTTGTCGTCGATAGTCGCGTCGCAGATCGACACACACCGGAAGTATGGCGGGGTTGTGCCGGAGCTGGCCAGCCGCGAACATCTACGGTCGATCGTTCCCGTGGTCGATGAGGCGATGTTGATGGCGGGAGTCGGGTGGAACGATCTGGCGGCGGTGGCGGTTACGCAGGGGCCGGGGTTGATCGGTTCTCTGCTGGTCGGGATCACCTACGCGAAAGCGATTCACTTCGCGCATGGGATTCCACTGATCGGCGTTAATCATCTGGAAGGGCATATCCACGCGGTTGTCTTGGAGCACCCCGAGACGGAACTGCCGGCGATTGCTTTGATTGTCAGTGGCGGTCACACGCAGCTCTATCACGTGCGCGGGAACTTTGAGTATGAGTTGATCGCGAAGACACGCGACGACGCGGCGGGCGAGGCTTACGACAAAGTCGGCAAGCTGTTGGGTTATCCGTATCCGGCGGGGCCGATTCTCGACAAGCTTGCTCTGCATGGCGATCCGCGCGCTGTGAAGTTTACGCGGGCGCACATGAAGGGCAACCCGTTGGACTTTTCGTTCTCAGGACTTAAGACGGCGGTGTTGCGGTGGACGGAAGCGAACGATATCAGCGAGGAAACGGCCGCTCGGCGAGCGGCCGGCGCGGACGCCGACTGGTTGTCATTAACGCCGAAACGCACACTTGATCTGATCGCGAGCTTTCAACACACGGTCATCCGCGAGTTACTAAGCCGCTTACACGTGCTGACGGAAGCTCACGATGCGAAGTCGATCATCATCACTGGAGGCGTGGCGTGTAATGCGGGGCTGCGGGCGGCGGCCGGCACGGCGCGGTTGCCCGTACCGGTGTTCTTTCCGACGCCGGGGCTATCGACCGATAACGCCGCGATGATTGCGGCAGCGGCGTTTTCGAAGTTGCGGCGTCGGGAGTTCGCGGATCTATCCATGAAACCCAAAGCGTCGCTTGCATTGTGATCCAATGTTCGCATGCGTATCTGCATGCTGTTTCTCCTGGTTCTGTCCGCCGCCGCGGCGGTGAAGAAGATCGATGTGATCGAACGTAGCGAAGTCTTGCATGGCAGGACGTTCGGTAAGGCCGGCGCCTACGAGCGTATCGTCGCGAAGGTACACTTTGCGGTCGATCCGGCATTGGCGGCGAATCTGCGAATTCGCGATTTGGCGCTGGCTCCGAAGAATGGAGCGGGGCTGGTAGAATTCACTTCCGATCTTTACGTGTTACGGCCGCTGATGGCGGAGTTGGGGAATCGCACGGTGTTCTATGAAGTCTCCAATCGCGGCGGGAAAGGACTGCTGGGCACGTTTAACTATGCGAACGGAAGCAAAGACCCGCGTGCCGAGGCCGAGTTCGGCGACGGGCATTTATTGGAACAGGGCTACACGCTGGTTTGGCTCGGTTGGCAGTTCGATGTGCCGGAGGAGCGTCACAATCTTGCGTTGACCGTTCCGGTGGCGACTGACGTTGCGGGCATTGTGCGCAGCGAGTTTGTACCGTCGTCGAAGGTCACGCGGTTCGGCCTACAGGACCGCAACATGAAACCGTATCCTGTCTCCGATCCGGATGCGCCGGGGACCTCACTTGGGGTGCGCGATACGACCGATGGTCCGCGCCGCATTATTCCTCGCTCGCAGTGGAAGTTTTGGGACAACACGGGCGTTGAAATGGCTTCTGGATTTCTGCCGGGCAAGTTCTACGATGTGATCTATACGGCGAAAAACCCGGCGATCGTTGGACTGGGGTTGGCGGCAACGCGAGACATGATCAGTTTTCTGAAGTACTCGGGCGATGCGGTGTTCCCCACCGGTTCGTTGCGGCGCGCGATTGGGATGGGGACCTCGCAGTCGGGGCGATTCCTGCGCACGTTCCTGTATTTCGGCGCGAATGCGGACGAGCGCGGGAAAAAGGTTTTCGACGGTGTGTGGGCGCATGTCGCGGGCGGCGGACGAGGGAGCTTCAATCATCGATTCGCGCAGCCGTCGCGCGACGGGCATCGGATGACGAACACGTTTTATCCGACCGATATGTTTCCGTTCGCGGATCTGAAGATGCTCGATCCGGAGACGCGCGACATCGACGGGTTGCTGACACAAACAGCCGATCTGAACGTGACGCCGAAGGTCTTCTATTCGAATGGTGCGTACGAGTATTGGGGGCGCGCGGCGTCGTTGATTCATACGACGCCCGATGGCAAGAAGGACGATGGGTTGGGCGCGGAATCGCGTGCGTACTTCATCACCGGATCGCAACATGGGCCGGGGAGCTTCCCGCCGCGCAAGAATTCGACGGCGTACGTGGCGAATCCGAACGACTTCCGTCCGGTGATGCGCGCGCTGTTAGCGCAGATGACGGCGTGGGTGAATTACGACAAACAGCCGGCGGCGTCGCGCGTACCGCGCGTCGATAAGGGCGAACTTGTACCGGCGAGTTCGGTACACTTCCCCGCGATTCCGGGCGTGGCGATGCCGAAGATGCCGCATCAGGCGTGGCGGGTGGACTATGGTCCTGAGTTCAAGACAAAGGGGATCGTCACCATCGATCCGCCGAAGACCGGCAAGCCGTTTCAGACGTTAGTTCCACAAGTCGATCGCGATGGCAACGAGACCGCCGGCGTGCGGATGCCCGATGTGACTGTTCCGCTGGGGACCTACACGGGGTGGAATCTGCGCGATCCGGCGACGGGCGGAGCCGGCGAGATTTTCAGCATGACCGGCGGCTTTCATCCGTTCGCGGCGACGAAAGCGCAACGCGCGGCTTCGAAGGATACGCGACTTTCGATCGAGGAACGCTATGCGGACAAGGCCTCATACGTCGCGAAGATCCGTGCGGCGGCCGATGCGCTGGCGCGAGAGGGATTCTTGTTGGATGTCGATAAAGCTCGCGTCGAAAAACAGGCCGAACAACGGTGGGCTCAACTCGCGTCACAATAGTAAGTGAATGAATCCATCGGGAGTTACACTCCAACCCATTGAAGGTGTCTCGCACATCATTGCTGTCGGCTCAGGAAAGGGCGGCGTCGGAAAGACCACTGTATCGGTGAACTTGGCGGTTTCGCTTGCGGCGCAGGGTCACAAAGTTGGCCTTATGGACGCCGATGTCTACGGGCCGAATGTTCCGTTGATGATGGGCATCCGCGATAACCCGCACGCGATGGGCGAGCGGATACAGCCGTTGCAGAACCATGGCGTGAAGCTGATGTCGATGGGGTTCTTGAGCCCCGGGGATAAGCCGCTGGTGTGGCGTGGGCCCATGTTGCACTCGGTGATGCAGCAGTTTATCCGGGGCGTCGATTGGGGCGTGCTGGATTTCCTGGTGATCGACCTGCCGCCTGGGACGGGCGATGTGCAGTTGTCTCTGGTGCAGACGACGCCGCTTTCTGGCGCTGTGATTGTGACGACGCCGAGCGAGGTGTCGCTAGAGGACGCGCGGAAGGCCGTGAAGATGTTTGAGCAGGTGCGGGTGCGCTTGCTCGGCATGGTGGAGAACATGAGCTACATGTTGGGGCCGGGTGGCGAGCACATCGACGTGTTTGGGCAGGGCGGGGGACGGCGCACGGCCGAGGCGATGGGGATTCCGTTTCTGGGCGAACTGCCGCTCGATCCGCAGGTGCGTATTGGCGGAGACTCCGGGCGGCCAGCGGCGCTGGACCCCATGGGCAAGGGCGCGGCGTTTCATGAGTTGGCGCGCGGCGTCGCGGGGGCGTTGGCCGCTTCGGCGAACAGCGGACCGAAGATTACTTTGGCGGATTAACGCAGGCAGCGCAGCCCTTCGCAGCGCATGAGCTTTTCGTCGGATGTCACCAGAGTGATGTTCATCTCGATGGCCGTGGCGGCGATGACGCGGGGCTCAGAGAACGCGCAGCGGATCGTGCTCGGCGAGGCCGTTGGGCGTGACGGTGCCGATCCTCACTTCGCGGAGTTGGTTGGCCCGCGCGTCTTGCAGCAGGTCGACCTTAAGGAAGTTGTCGCTGAGCGCGCGAGGGCCATCGCCTAGTGTGACGACGGACAGTTTCCGCCCGATGAAATGCTGTCGAAAGGTGAGATTCTTTTGTTCGGCGAGATCGCGGAGTCTTTTGTTGCGCTCCTTGCGCAAGGGCATGGGCACTTGTGTGGGGGCTTCGGCGGCGGGTGTGCCGGGGCGGGCGGAGTAGGTGAAAACGTGCAGGTAGGTGAATGGGAGTTCGTCGATGAAGCGGAACGTCTCTTCGAATTCGGCGTCGGTCTCGCCGGGGAAGCCGGTCATCACATCCGCGCCGATGGCGGCGTCGGGCATCCACTGGCGCGCCTTGTTGACGCGGTCTGCGTAGTGGCGCGGGCGGTACTTCCGGTGCATGCGGCGGAGCACCGTGTCAGACCCCGATTGCAGCGGCGCGTGCACGTGCTTGGCTATGCGCGGAGACTCGGCCATGAGTGTGAACAGTTCGTCGGAGAAATCCATGGGCTCGACCGACGACAGCCGAATCCGTTCGACTTCGGTTTCGTCGAGCATCCGCTTGAGCAGGCCCGCGAGGCGCAGCGACTTGCCCGGCTCGCGGTTCCAGCGCCCGAGGTTGATGCCGCTGAGGACTATCTCCTTGTAGTTCGCCGCGAGCCCGCGGACTTGATCGATGACTTGATCTTCAGGCATCGACCGGCTGCGGCCGCGCACGAAGGGGATCACACAAAACGAGCAGCGGTTGTTGCACCCGTCCTGGATTTTCAGGTTCGGCCGGGCGCGATCACCGGCGGCGTCCTCGACGGGCGCGGAGAGGAAGTCGTGTTGCGCGAAGATGTCGTGGACGTGGATTTGGCCGTGGTAGTCGCTCGATACAAGATCGGGAATGGCGGATTTGTCGGAGTTGCCGACAACCCACTCAACGCCGGGCAGTGCCGCGATCTCTTCGGGGGCTCTCTGGGCGTAGCAGCCCGTGACCAAGATCTTCGCTTCAGGGTTCTCGCGATAAACGCGGCGCACGGTGTGGCGCAGAGCTTCGTCCGCCGCGGCGGTGACGGTGCAGCTGTTCAAGACGACGAGGTCGGCCGCGTTCCAGTCCGAAGCGGCGGACAAGCCGCGCTGCGCGAGCAGCGACTCGAGCGCGGCGCCGTCGGCCTGGGTGGCCCTGCATCCGAAGTTGTGTACGAAGAACTGCCGCACACTTCTTAGTCTAACTACTCGGGCAATTCTTCCGTTGGTTCGGGGAGGAAGAAGCTGGCGATGAGGCCGATCACGTAGGTCGAAGTTCCAACGATAGCGGCGGCCCAGGCGAGTTTTTCGAACGGCGTGTTGCCGGGGGCGATCTTGGCGACGTTGAGCGAAATCAACGCGGCGGAGGTGCCGAGCATGCGGCCGCCAATGTTGGCGGCGAAGCTCTCGCCGGTGCCTCGGAGATGCGTCGGGTAGACGCGCGGGAGGTAGTTGCCCCAGAAGCTGAGCTGCGCAACCGTTAGGAATCCGATCGCGGCCATGCCCCATTTGACGCCTTCGACGGTGGACGTGGTGGCGGTGAAAAAGACGAACGGCAGGATCAATAGTCCGGGGACCTGGAAGATGCGAATCAACAAACGGCGGCTGACGATCATCGTGGCGAGGAGCGCAAGTGCAACGCGGCCGATCAAGCCGCCGACCTCCTGCCACAACTGCACGTTGCTGACGACTTTCTGCACGGCGGGCGGGGCCATGCCGGCGAGTTCGGAGAGGCCAGGCACGATGCGCGGCATCTGCTGAATCGCACCGAACGCGGCGCCGTAGCTGGCGGCGAACATAATCATGGTCACCCATGTGGTCCGCGCGAATTGCGGCTGGAAGAGCGCGAGGAAGTTCGGGCGCTTCAGAGTGCCTTCGGCCTTCTTGCGAGCCCAGGCGGGGGACTCGGGCAGGAAGGGCCGGATGATCATGAGGGGGATCGCAGGGATCAGGCCCGAAATCAGCGTATATCGCCACGCGGAATGCGTGCCGTAGATCTCGGGGAACGAATTCGTGTACGTCACGGCGAGGTAGTAGGCGCCGGTGACCATCAGGCCGCCGATCGATGAGAAGGCCTGCGTGTAGCCGAGTACTTTCTCGCGCTGCTCCTGATCGGGGAACAACTCGGCGAGCCATGCGACCGCGGCGACGAACTCGACGCAGACGCCGATGAACGAGCAGCAGCGGAAGAAAAGGAGCATCTCGAGTGAAGTCGCATAGCCGGCGGCGAGCGTGGCGAAGGAGTAGATCAGGATGCTCCACACAAGCACGCGGCGGCGGCCCCAGAGGTCGGTGAGATATCCGCCGATCATGCCGAACAATCCGCCGGCGAAGGCCGGAACGAAAAACATCCACGAGGCCCAATCGAGGTACTGCGGCGTGCCGGGTTTCAGGCCGCCGAGTTCGGCGAGCGCGGGTCCGAGAATCAGCGGCAACACGAGGATGACGTAGATATCGAAGGCGAAACCGATCGAGGCGATGGCGCAGATGAGCCATTCGACCGGCGTTAGCTTTTTCATTGGAGCGGCCATGTTGGTGATCCGAGCATTATACAGAGAAGTAGCGGTCGACCGTCTGTTGCGATGGTTTGGGCGTGGCGATCGACACGAGCCAAATCAGCAGCGCGGCGCCGATTGTCATGGGCGCGACGGGGGAAAGCCCGGCGATAGTGAAGCCGCGCGGTGTGAAAAAAAGGGCGATTGTGCAGGAACTAGTCCAGAGCGTGCCGGCAAGCGCCCCCCACTTTGTCGAGCCCTTCCAGAAGAGCGCGGCGATGTAGAGCGGGAGCATGGCGGAGAAACCGGCGAAGGAAAATTGCACGGCGAGATCGAAGATGGACGCCTTGGCGTTGAGCGCTGTGAAGTAGGCGAAGGCCGTCACGATGACGATGAACAGGCGACCGGTGGCGACTTGCGCTTTCTCGCCGAATTTTTCGCGCGCGCCGTAGAAAGCGAAAACGTCTTCGGTGAACATGGTTGAGAGCGCGAGGATTTGCGAATCCGACGCCATGACGGCGGCCATGATGCCGGCGCCGAGAAGGCCGGCGAGCCACTCGGGGGCGTAGTGCGCGAGGAGGCGGAGCATGACGTCGTCGGCGACAACGGGGCGCATCGTCGCGGCTTTTTCGGCGAGTTTGGCGGCGATGGCGGGCACTTCGGTGGCTTGATTGGCGAAGACGCCGAGGCAGACGCAGGGCAGCCAGATCAGGAGAATGCAGAGCGGGTAGAAGATCACCGTTTTCTTGAACTGGCGCATGTGTTTGGCGGTCATGCAGAAGATGGCGATGTGCGGAAAGGCGATGGCCGAGAGCGGATTGAAGGTGTAGCCCAGGAACGCGAGCGGCGAAAATTTTTCGCGCGAGAGTAGTGGTGATGTTCTGGGATCGGCGAGCAGCTTTTCCGCTACGTTGGCGAAGCCGCCCATCCCGTTCGAAATAATCAACACGGCCACAAGTCCGAAGCTTAGGAAGAGCACCGTTTGAAATGTGTTGACCCACGCGGTGCCGCGCATGCCGCCGAAAAAAACGTAGCTCATCACGACAACAGCGACGAGCAGTCCGCCGGCCCAGAACGGGATCGCGCCGCCGCTGATAACGGCGAGCGTTGTGCCTCCTCCCATGACGCCGATGATGATGTACGGCACAAGCAGAGCGGCTTGCAGGAAAAAGATCACCGTGCCGATGTGGCCGCATTCCCAGCGATCTCGGAAGATTTGAACGGGAGTGATGTGGCCGAATTTCTTGCCGACGGCCCACAATCGCGTGCCGAGGAAGAGGAGGCAGAGGGGAACGATCAACGCGCTGCTGGAGGCCATCAACCCGAACGTGACGATGCCGAAGTTGAAGGCGTGGCCGGACGAGCCGAGGATGGCGAAGGCGGTCATGTGTGTGCCGAAGAGGCTCAACACAAAGACCCACGGGCCGATGGCCCTGCCGGCGAGGAAGTAGTCCTCGGCTTGACCGCGGGAGCGGCGGAAGGCGAAGATGCCGATGTAGAGAGCGATCGCCAAATAGGCGAAGACGAAGATAGGGGCCGTCAATCAGCCTCCTCGTCAGCCCAGGCTTCGAGTTTTGCGGGCCAGGCGCGGCGGACGAGCAGAGCCATCAATGCGGACGCGCCGAGTGTGTAAACGGCGTGGTAGGCGAGACCGGCGGGCAGGAATCCGAAGACGAGCGGACGCGCGGAAGTCCAGTTCCAAAAGTCTTGGTGCAGTCCGTAGTAGACCAGGAGGACGAAAATCATTGTGCGATTGCGAACAAATGATCTTTACCACGAATCAGGATCATGCCTTTCGAGGTGGCGGGTGAGGACAACACCGGTTCGCCGATGGAGTTGGTTCGGACGACTTCAAAATCGGGGCCGGCTCTGATGACATAGGTGTCGCCGTCCTCGCTGGTGAGCAAGATCTTGCCGTTGAAGGCGACGGGCGATCCGGCCATGGTGACGGCCGCGGGCGGGCGTTTGCCTTCGTACTTCACCGCGCCTGTTTTGGCGTCGAGGCATGTGAGAAGAGCGCGGTCGGTGACGAGGTAGGCATAGTCCCCATAGAAAATCGGCGAAGGCACATAGGCGGTTCCTTTGGTGTATTCCAAAATCGGTTTGCCGTCGCCGGCTGCCTTGAACGCGTACGCGTATTTATCTGGATAGCCGGCGGAGACGACGACAATTCCATTGCCTGAAACGGGGCTGGGGACGGCGTTGCCTTTGACGCCGGGCCCTTTCCAGAGTTCGCGACCGGTTTTCGGGTCGTAGGAGACGACCATGTCGTTGGCGGTGGTGATCAACTCCTTGCCGATGAGTTGCGGCGTGGACCAAGTGACGCTGGTCTTGCGTTCGGTCTTCCAGACAAGCTCGCCGTTGCGTTTGTTGAGCGCAAGGATTTTGGATTTGTCGTCGCTCGAGTCGTATTGCAGAATGATGAGTTCGCCGCCGAGCACGGGCGAAGTACCGGGGCCCATGCCGATGGATTGGATCTTGCCGGGATCGAATTTCCAGAGCAGTTTGCCGGCGAAGTCGAAGGCGTACATACCTTCGGCGCCGAAGTAGGCGTATACGGCATGGCCGTCGGTGACGGGCGTGGGTGCGGCGTAGCTGCCGGACTTGTGGCGCTCGTCGAAGACTGGGCCTTCGTAGGCCGTTTTCTGCCACAATAATTTGCCGGTTTTGCGATCGAAACATAAGACGTCGAGTCTGTGTTTCACGGCCATGCCGGTGGAGTCCGGGTAACGGAATACGTCGTTGCCGAGTTTGTGCACGGGGGGCTTCAGGCCGTCGATTTTTTCGCCTTCGATGTCGGTTGTCAGGAAAATGCGATCGCCCCAGACGATTGGGGACGAACGGCCGCGGCCGGACACGGGCGATTTCCACGCGATGTTTTTTCCGGGAGACCACTCTTCCGCAAGCTTGGTTTCCGAGGAGATGCCGTTGGAGCCGGGCCCGCGCCATTGGGGCCAATTGGCGGCTCTCGACGGCCCGCAAACACTGAACGCGGCCACTAAGAAAACGAGACGCATCGCTCCAGTTTACGTTACGCATTGGCTGTTTCCGGCGTCCTTCTGGTAACGTGAAGAGAATCGAGTCCCATCGCTTGTCGAAACTTTTCTTTGTTCTTCTTTCCTGGTCCGTGATGGCGCAGACGTCCGCGACTTTGACGGGTACGGTGCGCGATGCATCCGGTGGCGTTATTGAAGGCGCGGAGATTACGGTCAGTCAAACCGCGACCGGACTGGCGCGCAAGGCGTTGACGAATCGAGACGGCATCTACGCGGCGCCGGCGCTGCCTTCGGGCGAAGTCGAAGTGCGTGCCAAGGCGTCGGGGTTCCGGACACTGGTGCGCAAGGGCGTGGCTTTGACGGTGCATGAGACGCTGGCGCTCGACCTGCGCATGGAGGTCGGCGCGGTCGATCAAGAGATGACGGTGACCGATTCGGCGGCGGGTGTGAACACGGCGACGGCGGAGTTGGGGTATCTCGTCAGCGAGAAGGCGATGCGCGAGTTGCCGCTCAACGGCCGCAACTACACGGACCTTGCGCTATTGCAACCGGGCGTGGTGGCGTATCCGCATCGCGATGGCGGGTCGGTGGTCGCGCATGGGCTCGGCATGAGTATCAACGGGCAAGACCCGCGGGCGAATGTGTATTTGCTTGACGGCACGCCGCAGAACGATTTCACGAATGGGCCGGCGGGATCGGCGGCAGGCACGGTGCTTGGCGTGGAGGCGATTCTCGAGTTTCGGGTTGAGGTCAACAACTACTCAGCGGAGTTTGGGCGCAATTCGGGAGGCCAGATCAACGCGATCACGAAGTCCGGTACGAACGAGTTGCATGGCAGCTTGTATCACTTTCATCGCAACGACAACTTCGACGCGCGAAACTTCTTCGATCCGGCGAAGCGGCCGGAGTTCAAGCGCAATCAGTTCGGCGCGAGTCTCGGCGGGCCGATTCGGCACGACAAGTCATTCTTCTTCGTGACGTACGAAGGGCTGCGCGACCGGCTGGGCCGCACGATCGTTTCGCAGGTGCCGGACGAAAACGCGCGGCGCGGAATTCTTCCGGGGCAGACACCGGTGACGGTGAGCCCGGTGGTCGCTCCGTTTTTGAATGAGATTCCAAGGGCCAATGGCGCGGCGCGGCCGGGGGGATTGGCCGATTACGCATTCGGGTTTTCTCAGACCGTGGATCAGCATTTCGTGCAAGGCCGGTACGACCGCAAGATCGGCGACGCGGGGCAGTTCTTCGCGCGGTATACCTTCGACGACGCGTTGCAGAATCTGCCAACCGATTTCCCGCAGTTCCCGCGGCAGTTCTTCTCGAAGAATCAGTTCCTGACGACTGAGTACAATCATGTGCTGTCGCCGACGACACTGCTGCAAGTACGGGGATCGTTCAGCCGCACGACGACGTTTCAAAACGTCTTCGCGAACACGGCGAATCCGCTGCCGGCGTTTGTCGCTGGGCGCGGAATGGTCGGCAATATCGATATCGGCGGAATGCCGCGATTCGGCACGCAGAGTTCGGCGAACTTGCGGCTGACGCAGAATGTGTTCAACGTCGAACCCTCGATTTCGTTGACGCGCGGCAAACATTTGCTGAAGGCCGGGATGCTGGCCGAGCGGTATCGCGACAACATGGTGAATCCGACGTTTTCGCTTGGTACCTTCACCTTCAACGACGTGCGGTCGTTCCTGACGAACGCGTCGGCGCGGTTTCTCGGCTTGTCGCCGGCGGCGCAATTCGACCGCTACTGGCGCTTTACGTTGTTCGGTTTTTACTTGCAGGATTCGTGGCGCGTTAGCCGGCGGCTGACGATCAATCCGGGCCTGCGGTACGAGTTCTCGACGATGCCAGTCGACATCTACGGCCGCGATTCGGCGTTATTGAATCTATTCACCGACGCTGCTCCGAAGGTGGGTCGGCTCTATCGGAATCCGACGAAGAAGAATTTTTCGCCCCGGCTTGGGTTCGCGTGGGATGTGTTCGGCAACGGCAAGTCCGCGCTACGCGGCGGGTATGCGTTAATCTTCAACACGAACAATCAGCAGAACCTGATTGTGACGGTGACGAATCCGCCGTTCACACCGCGGTTCAGCATCGCGAATCCGACGTTTCCGAATCCACCGTTTGAGCGAGGCGTTGGCAATACGATCCGGCCTGTCGAATGGAATATCAAGAGCCCTTACATGCAGACGTGGAACTTGAGCGTGCAGCAGCAGTTGCCCGCGCAGTTCATAGTGACTCTTGGTTATGCGGGTTCGCGCGGTATTCATCTCTGGCGATCGAACGACGTGAATATTGTGGAGCCGGTGCGACAGCAGGATGGCACGTTGGTGTTTCCAGCGGGAGCGCCGCGGCGCAATCCGAACTTCGCGACGATTGAGTTGAAGTCGAGCGATGGAAACTCGTGGTATCACTCGGGCATCCTCGAAATTCGCAAGCGATTCGCTCACGGCGTCCAGTTTCAGAGCTCATACACGTTCTCGCGCAATATCGATACGACGCAGGCGTCGACGTTCTTTTCCGACGCCACGAACGGAACGACTTCGGCGATGCCGGAATTCCCGGGCTTCAACTACAACAAGGGTTTGGCTGACTATCACGCCAAGCACAACTGGCTGGTGAATTTCGTTTGGGACTTGCCGGCTCTTCGCAATCACGTGGTGCTTGGCGGGTGGCAACTGGCGGCGATCACGAACGTTCGAAGTGGAGGGCCGTTGACGGCATTTGTGAGCGGCAACCGGTCAAGATCGGCGTGGGCGCCGTCGTTGGGGCCGGGCATTGGCGTCGACCGGCCGAGCATGGCGCAAGGCTTCACGCATGATTCGGCGGTGATCGGCTCGCCCACGCAATGGTTTAATCCGGCGGCGTTTGCGTTGGCGCCCGCCGGTCAGCTTGGGAACTTGGGCCGAGGGACGCTTACCGGTCCGAATTTGCGTACGGCGGACCTCGCGGTGTACAAGGCCTTCGCGTTTCCGAAGTGGAACGAACAAGCGCGTTTGCAGTTCCGCGCGGAGTCGTTCAATTTGTTCAACCGTGCGAACTTTGGGCCGCCAAACATACTGGCGATCTCGGCGACGACAGGCCCGATCGGGAGCTTCGGCCTGGTGCGATCGACGATTACGTCTTCGCGGCAAATTCAACTCGGGCTGCGCTTGCAGTTCTAACCCGAGTACAATAGTCGGTTCCCATGGCTACGATTACCGCCACCAACTCGAAGGAGAAAAAGAAGACCATGCTCTGGTTGCTATTCGCCGTCGCCGCGATGCTGTTCTGGGGGATCTACGGCCCCATTCTGCATGAGGGCCAGATCAAACTGGGCAATCCGCTGCGCGCGTTGTTGTGCGTCGGCGGTGCGTACTTCTTGCTGGGCGTGCTGGTGCCTGTGATTACGCTGCAAACCTCGGGCGGGCTGGGCTCGTTCGATTCACGCGGCGTTTGGTTTGCTACGGGCGGCGGTGCGCTGGGCGCATTGGGGGCGATCTGCATCATCTGGGCATTTCGCAACGGCGGCGTTCCGAACTATGTGATGCCGATCGTGTTTGGCGGCGCGCCGTTGATCAATGTGTTGATGACGATGGCGATGCACCCGCCGAAGGAGAAGCCGAATCCGCTGCTGTACGTGGGCTATGTGGTTGTGGCGGCGGGCGCGGCGATGGTGTTTTATTTTAAGCCGAAGGGCTAGGGCCGGTCGATTCGCGCAGCACGAGTTCGGGATCGATTACGAATTCGCGCTGAGGCTCGTCTTCGTCGGTTAGCATGTGAAATATCTTGCGGCAGAGGACGTTGGAGGAGATGTGCACGGTCGTTAGCGAAGGCGAGAGCATTTCCGAAAGCCTGATGTTATCGAATCCGGTAACAGATACGTCGGCCGGGACGCGCAGATTCATTTCGCGCAGTTCGCGAAGGACGCCAACGGCCAAGAAGTCGTTGACGCATACGATGGCGGTTGGGCGCACGCCGCCTGCGAAGAGTTCGCGAACCGCTTCGCGGCCGCCGTCGAGGCTGTCGTCGGCGGCGACAATTCGATGCTCGACGAGACCACGATGTTGATCGATTGCGTCGAGGAATGCGGGGTTTCGTTCACCAAGCGGCCCGAGCGCGGAGTGATGTCCGATAAAGGCCATGCGGCGGTGACCCATGTTGAAGAGGTATTCGACGACTCGCTCTGTCGCGCGCCAGTAGTGCGTCTTGACATTAAAGATGTACGGCATCGGCGCACCGACATCGTTTACCACGGTGCGAATCTTGCGCTCCGACAGTTCGGAGAGCAGATTGGGAGCGATCTCGGAGACAACGAGCGCGAGACCCGAGACGCGGCGGCCGAGCATCAATTGCACGTTCGCGACGAGGCGTTCCGGGTCGTAGTCGGTGTTGGCGACAAGGAGTTCGTAGCCATAGTGGCGCGCTTCGTGTTCAAGCGCGTGGAAAACGTCGAGGAAGAACGGATTGGAAAGATTCGACACAACAAGGCCGATGCTCTTCGTGGCGCCTCCGGCGAGCGCGCGCGCGTGCATGTTGGGCGAATACTTCAATTCCGCTGCGGCTTTGCGCACAATCGCCTGCGTGCGCGGTGTTACTTTGCCGACGCCGTTTAATACGCGTGAAACCGTCGCCGTCGAAACACCGGCGAGTTTGGCGACATCCTCTAGGCTTCGAGTGCTCACTTTGCCGCGCGCTTGCCGATGCAGTAGAGATAGCCGGCTGTGCGGATGAAGAGTTGGCTGTCGCTAACGGCGGGCGAACTGAGTGTGTAGTCCTTCATGTCGTTTTCGGCGAGCACCTCGAACTGCGGGCCTGCCTTGACGACGGTGACGAGGCCGTCTTCGTTGGTCACATAAAGTTTGCCGTCGGCGAGCACGGGCGAGGAGCTATAAATCGCCGCTTTGATGCGTTTGCCGCCGTATACTTCGGCGCCTGTCTTGGCGTCGAGGCACCAGACTATGCCGCGATCGTTGGTAATGTAGAGATACTTGCCGTCCGTGACGGGAGTAGGCACGTCGGGGCCGTTGGGATTCTGCCAAACGAGATGCGACTTCGAAACATCGCCCTTGCCGCCCGGCCGTAACGCCGAAAGCGGGCGCACGCGCGTGGGCGCGTAGATGAGGCCGTCGCGCACGACCGGCGAGGCGATGATTCGATTCATCGGATTGTTTTTCGGATTGAGAATGTTGGCGCGCCAGAGTTCTTTCAGCGTGGCGGGATCATGTCCTGTGACGACGTCCCCGCCGCTGATGATGATCTCGCTCTGTTTGCCGGAGGTCCAAATGGCGGGCGTGGTGTAGCTGTCGGGCGATTCGACAATCGCGTCGGTGGGGCGTTCGACTTTGACGATGGTCTTTCCGGTTTTCGGATCGATCTTGAGAAGGTAGGAGGGATCGTCGGTTTTCATGCCGTGCAGGACTTGCACATAGAGCGTGTTGTTCCACAGCAAAGGCGAGGAGGCGTAGCCCCAGTTGAGTCCGAAGGCGCCGTAGTCCTTCTGAATATCGCGCGACCAGAGTTCGTTGCCCGAGAAGTCGAATGCCTTGAAGATGCCGGTGCCTGTCATATTGAAGACGGTCTTGCCGTCGGTGACCGGCGATGGAGACGACATGTTCTGTTTGTTGATCTTGAAATTACCGCTGGCGATTTTCTTCTTCCAAAGCACGCCGCCGGCCTTGCGGTCGACGGCCCAAAGGTAGAGGTCTTCGCCGTCGGCGACATTCAAGAAAATGTGCTCGCCCCATATGATGGGGGTGGCGCCGCTGCGGCCTGGAAGAGCTACTTTCCACGTGACGTTATCGTCGGTGGTCCATTTGGTGGGAAGGCCTTTTTCGTCGCTGACGCCGTCGAGGGAAGGGCCGCGCCATTGAGGCCAGTTGGCTGCAGTGAGGCCGAGGGCGAAGATCACCGGGAGTAATGCCAGTCGCATGATCCTCATCATAGCGCTACGATGAGTTTCTCGCCGAGGAGCGCGCTTCATTTTGGCGTGGCGCATCATCGTCGGACTGCGGCGTCATTGGCGGTGCAGTGGAGTGGGGTGATTCGAGTACGATCGGCATCAAGATGACCACGCGTGGGTTGATGGAGTTGATCGTTATCATGGTTGGTTGCGTCCAAATCGCCGCACTAATACACATGTCCACCCGCGCATTCGTTCTCCTTTGCATTTCCGTTTGGATCAACTACATCGATCGGGGCAACCTCAGCGTCGCGGCGCCCGCACTCGCGCCGGAGTTGCAACTCACGCCGAGCCATATGGGAATTCTACTGTCCGGTTTTTTCTGGACCTACTCGCTTCTGCAACCCGTCGCCGGGTGGCTGATCGACCGCTACGACACCTACCGGCTCTACGCCGCGGCGTTCGCCATCTGGTCGATCGCGGTCGCCGCCGGCGGGCTGGCCACGGGCTTTTACTCTCTGCTCGCCACTCGTCTGTTACTCGGTGCGGGCGAATCGCTGGCGTATCCGGCCTATTCGCGGTTGCTGGCTGCGGGCTTTACCGAAGACCGCCGGGGTTTCGCGAACTCGATGATCGATGCGGGAACGAAAGCGGGGCCGGCGCTCGGTACGTTTCTTGGCGCGATGGTAATCGCCCAGTGGGGCTGGCGGCCGTTTTTCTTTGTAATGGGAGTGGCATCCCTGATCTGGCTGATCCCGTGGAACGCATCGATCCCTCCAAAGGCAAAACACTCCGCCGCGAAGGTCAAGTCCGCGAACATCTTCATCTATCGCGATTCGTACATCACCTTCGCGGGACTTTTCTGCTTCAACTACGCCTACTACTTTCTACTCACGTGGCTTCCAACCTACCTTGTGAGGGAACGCCGCTTCAGTTTGCGCGCGATGGCGATCTACGGTGCGTTGCCGTTCGCGGCAACCGCGATCGCCTCGGTGGCGACGGCGACGTACGCGGATAAACGCGGCCGTGAAACGGGCGCGCCGGGCGAAGTGCGCCGAAGGCTTGCCGTGGCCGGATTGATCATCGCCGCGGCGGCGCTCAGCGGGTCGACGATGCTCGAAAACAATCTCGCGATGATTTGTTTGATTGTGGCTTTCATCGGAATTGGTATGTTCACAGCGAACTGTTGGGCGATTTCGCAAACGTTGGCCGGCCCCCGCGCCGCCGGCGCGTGGACGGGTTGGCAGAACGCCGTCGGCAACATGGGCGGCGTTATCGCGCCCATCGTGACGGGCTGGAGCGTCAGCTATACCGGATCGTTCCTGGCGGCCTTTTGCGGCGCGTCGGCGATCCTGCTGGTGGCGTGTGTGCTTTACGGTTTGCTACTTGGGCCGATCCGTCAGTTGGTGCCAGACGAAGAATCGATATAATGGCCGATCAATGCGCTACATACTCTTCACAGCCGCTATTGCGCTGCACGCTCAAAATGCCACCGAGCCCGGAAAGTTCCACGTGGAACATCCGACGTTGAATAACCTCGGGTTTGAATGGCCGATCAAAGGCGATGCGAACCGCAACGCCACCGTCACGGTGCAGTACCGCGAGACCGGCCAGCAACTGTGGCGGAATGGCATGCCGCTGGTTCGCATCGGTGGCGAGAATGTCTATCGACGCCGCGAGCACCTTGACTACACCGTGCCCGACGGCTTTGCCGGTTCGATCTTCAATCTCAAGGAAGGTACCGAATACGAGTGCCGTTTCGAGATGAAGGACCCCGACGGCGTCGGCGCCGGCGCGACGCAAACCGTCAAGGTCAAGACGCGCTCCGAACCGCAACCATACAAGGGTGGCCGCGTGTTGCACGTCTATCCGCCGGACTACGACGGCAAGCGCGAAGAGCCCAGTTTTACTGGCCTTCTGCATGCCTACTACGGCGCCGGCCTCGGCGATTGGTCCGTGGTTTGGGAACGCCGCGCGCAGCCCGGCGACACCATTCTCATGCACGTCGGCATGTATCGATCCGAGCGGTTGAGCTACGTCGACCCGCTGATGGCGCCGTTTGATGGTGTGATGTCACTCGCCCTGAAAGGCACGCCGGAGAAGCCGATTACGATCAAGGCCGCGGGCGATGGCGATCCGGTTTTCGACGGCGACGGCGGCTCGCGCATCCTCGACGTGATGGCCTCGCGTCATCACATCATCGAAGGCATCACGTTCCGCAATGCCGATACCGCGATCTTCGCGGGATCGAAGGAAGTGCTCGGCGCCGTGGGCCTCACGGTGCGCAACTGCCGGTTCGAAAACATCGGCTTCGGCGTGTGGACCGAGTATGCGGGATCTAGCGATTTCTACATCGCCGACAATCTGTTCATCGGACGCGATGACCGCTTTCGCATGATTGGCTGGGGCGGAGCGTCGCGCAGTCCCGGATCGCCCGGCTACAGAGCGCCCGGCGACTACGGCCCTCTGGGTCATCAAATGAAAAGCTACTACGCCGTGAAGGTCTACGGGCAGGGGCACGTGATCGCGCGCAACGCGATCGCCTACTATCACGACGCAATTTCGATCTCGACATACGGTACGCCAGAGAAGGATCCCGACATGCGCGCATCGTCGATCGACATCCACAACAACGACATGCACCTGTTCGGCGACGACTTCGTCGAAACCGATGGCGGCGTGCACAACATTCGCGTCTATAACAACCGCGGCGTCAACGCCGCGCACGGCGGTTATAGTTCGCAGCCGATCTTCGGCGGCCCGGCCTACTTCATCCGCAACATTCTCTATCACGTGCCGAGTGGCGTGGCGTTCAAGTTTTCCGGCAAGCCGGCGGGTCTGTTCGTTTATCACAATACGATCATCGGCGAAAACGTGATCGGCGATCCCTCGGCCAACATGCACTTCCGCAACAACCTGTACATGGGCCGAGGCACCCCGGACCGCGGTGTTCTGCGTTTAGCCAATTCGACGGCCGAGAATACCACCGATTACAACGGCTTCCGCCCAAATCCCGGCGTGAAGGATCAGTACGCCTTCTTCATGCCGCCGAAGGGCCAGCGCGTTTACGAGCCGCGGCGCGAGGACTGGAAGTCGTTCGCGACGCTGGCCGACTACAAGGCCGACACGGGACAGGAGGCGCACAGCATCGAAGTCGACTTCGACATTTTCGAAAGCCTGAAGCCGCCCGATCATGCCAAGCGGCATCAGATTTATCATGCGATGGATTTGAACTTTAAGCTAAAGCCCAACAGCAAAGCGGTTGATGCCGGCGTCGTCATTCTAAACGTGAACGAGGACTTTGCCGGGCGCGCGCCCGACCTCGGTGCACTGGAGACCGGCAAGCCGGAAACCAAGTACGGTCCACGCTGGTTGACTTGGCAGCCGTTCTACCGGTAGAAACTGTGCGACAGTAGCAGGTGGATTCTCATGAAAACCACCTCAATCGCCCGGATTATTCCGCTCCTGTCCGCCGTGCTGTTTAGCTCGCCATTGGAACGGAAATTGTTCCGGGCCGATCGCGCGTTGACATCGCCAAGCGTCGGCGCGCCGCGCGAAATCGCGGATTCGTTCACGCGCGATCAAAAGCCATCGGTTGCCGGACTCTACGTGCACAAAGAGTACAAGACCCAGCACAACGGAGTGACGCATATCGTCTACCGCCAGCGCTTCCAAGGCCTTGATATTCACGGTGCGGAATGGGTTGTCAACATCGATCGAGATGGACAGGTGCTCAACGCGGGCGGGCAATTGCACGACGCTCCCGAAGCCGGCGTGCGTCCGCCATCGCCTTTGAATATGCGACGTGCCGCGGGGGCCGCCGCGCGGGCGGTCAACCCTGTGCTTGCCGCGGAAGCGACGATTTCGCAGGCGGGGTTGAATCATCGCGCCGAATTGCGTTTTTCGACTGGCGGCGCGATGGGCGACATCACTGGCCGCCCGGTGTGGTTCGCGATTCGTGGCGCGCTCCAGCCGGCATGGGAATTTGTTGTGACGGATGCCGACGGCATTTCGACGTATCAAACGGTCATTGAAGCCGAGACGGACCGTGTGCTGGCGAAACATGCAATGACAATGTTTCAAGCGCCGCGCGGGCTCGTCTTCACCGGTATCAGTCCGCAGCCGCCAGTCCGATTTGGGTTCGCGTCGCTCGATCCTCCCCCTTATGTCGACCGCGAATTCATGCCGTTCCCCTCGCCGTGGGTTGCTAACGGAGAGACTTCGGGGAACAACACGATTACCGGGCTCAATCCGCTCGGTGTAGCGTTTCTGCAGAATCCCGTGACGGCGAAAGCGCCGAATCTCGATTTCCAGTTTCCCCTCGTGCACGGTTCGAATCCGCCGCCACCGACCGCATTCCCCAGCGCCGCGACAACAAACCTTTTCTACTGGGTGAATCGCTCCCACGATCTTTTTCACGCAATCGGATTCGATGAAGCCGCCGGCAACTACCAGCAGTACAATTTCGGCCGCGGCGGCATTGAAGGCGACCGCTTGTTCGCCTATGCTCATTACGGTACTCAGGCGACAACGGGGCTGGCCGCGATCAACAACGCGTTCTACACTACCCGGTCGATTGATGACGGTGAAGCGGCGATGATCGCGATGTACGTCACGCTGAACAACGGGCAATTCGCCGACGGATCGCTGGCCTCCGACGTGATCATCCATGAATACACACACGGTGTCTCGCTCCGGCTGGTGCGGCAGTTGTCGAGTTTTCAGGGTAGTTCGATGGGCGAGGCTTTTAGCGACTTTTTTTCGCTTGAATTTCTCGTTCCCGAAGGCGCGCCTCTGGATGGGTCATATCCGGTGGCGGAATATTGGGGGCGGCGCTTTGGCCAGGGTATTCGCACCCGGCCCTTTTCCACAAATCTTGACAAGACTGAATCCG
>VFZW01000009.1 GCA_016871055.1 Acidobacteriota bacterium | reverse complement strand
CGTTTGGAGTGTGTCGATTGCCCCGTTTTGCCAAGGGGAACTTCGGTCTAAACCTGGAGCCGGTTCGGCATCCGCTCGACGCGTCGTTGCGAATTGGATGCCCACCACAAAAAGGTGAAACCTTTCGCCCTCCGTTCTCGCTTTATGGATTGGAGATACAAACATGAACGACTCCGCCATCCTTCGCTCCAACGAATTCGCTAACAGCGGGATCGTTAGCGGATCGTTCCTGAAACTCGACCCCGACGGCGGCATCGAACTGGACACGCTGCGTCCGGGTACGATTCTTGAAGTGAAAACCAAGAATCACACCTACACCGTCATTCCGCGGGAAGGCGGCGAGGCGACCGTTTGGGGCCACCCCGAGTATTGCCCGGAGCCGGTGACCCTGAAAGGCGTCGGCGCCAGCTACCTCAGCGGTTTGTTCCGCGAGGGGTATCTCGCGCCGGAAATGCGGTTTTCGTTCCCGGCCGACGGAAAACGAGTGTCTACGTCGCGCATCGTATCGATTGAACGGAAGCGAAAGAATTAAGCTGAGCTGTTTCGCCTTCGGTCTACGCACTAGTACAATGAAGGCATTTGATGAACGACACCGCGATTATACGTCCGAGCGAACTCTCCACCTATGGGTTTGACGGCGGAGCGCTTCCGGAAACCGACGCAACAGGCGGCGTGCTGCTGGACTCGCTGCCGGCCGGCACGGTGGTCTCCGTCGAGACGAAGAACAACACATACACGGTGACGACGCAGGGTAACGGCGAGTCGATTATCTGCGGGCATCCGGAGTATTGCCCCGAACCGGTGCTGGTGCGGGGAATCGGCTCGACCTATCCATCGCGCGTTTTTCGCGAGGGCTATCTGGCGCCGGAACTGCGGTTCACGTTTCCGACGGGCGGGAAACGCGTGACGACATCACGCATCGTGGCGATTCATATTAACCGGGCGGCTTAGGCGCGGAATTCCTGAAGGCGGCGGGCTGTAGGCGCCGACGAAATCGACGCGGGCGCCGCTGCGAGGGATTGATCGGCCGAGTGTCCAGAGCATTCCGTTGACGGCAAGCCTTCGGAACGACTCGTTCTTGAAATCATCCGGATGGCCAAGCGTCGTGAAATACACGTTGGGCTTCTTTGTCCAAGCGACCGGCTGCGGGCCGTCGTCGCGATTGCGCTCCGGGTTGATGGCACGGCCGATGAGCAGGGGTGTGACATCGCCCTGCAGCGGATTGACCGTGTAGAGCCAACTCGGTATCGTCATTTTGGGATCGACGCCGTTGAGGATGGGGTGGTTTTCCGCTTTTGTCGTCGCGGTGGTCGATGTGTGGCCGTGATGGCGCGTCCACTTTGCGCCGAAGACACGCAGCGGGAAGCCGTCGTTTTCGGCAAAGCGCGGGTGATCTTTCGGGTAGTTGAACGAATGCGTCGACGTGCGGAATCCGGCGGTAGGTTTGCCTTGCGCGACGTGTTGAAGGATCGGCTCCAGTTGCGCCTCGGGCAGCGCACGCCAACGAAGAAAGAGCACCATCAGGTCGGCGTCCTTGAGCGCGTCGAGGCCTTCGATATTGGCATTCGACTGCGGCGTGGGCCGCGCAAAGCAGACCGCGCACTTCAGCTTGTGATGCGTTTCGAGAATGCGCGCGAGCGCGGGCATGGAGTACTCGCTGCGATACTCGTCGTCGCCGGTGACGAAGACCACACGGGCCTTGCGGCGCAACGCGGCGGCGAGCATGAGGGCGCGTCTAAGCAAACGACACTCCGGCCTGCGCGCCGATCTTTCGAATGTAGGCGGCGCCCTCGTTGTACTCTTCGGCGGTCTTCAAGTGCTCCAGCATGAGCGGCGCTTCGTAACCCAATCCGGCGATGCCGCGTAGGTAGGGGCGGTAGTCGATCTCACCGCGGCCCGGAATCACTTCGACGAAATGCACGTTCATTTCAGGGATCCACTGCAGGTCCTTGGCGTGGCAGGAGACGATCCACTTGCCAAGTTTGCGAAAGATCTCATCGGTCACGGCGGCGTTCGAGTAGAATTTTTCCGGCGAGTTGATGGCGTTGCAGACGTCGACGTGCGCGGCGAAGGCCGGGCGGTCGATGGCCTTGATGAGTTGCACGTAGCGGTCGGCGGTTTCGGGCATGCACCAGCCCATGATTTCGAAGGCGAATTTGGCGCGGCGCGGTTTGACGGCATCGATGATCTTGCGGGCGTTTTCGACCGTGGCGTCGAAGAAACGGGGCGTGAAGTTGTCCTTGTGCGGGCCGTACCAGACTTTGTCGTTAAACGAGCCGGCGATGTCGACGCAGCAGCGCGCGCCGACGGCTTCGGCGAGGGCCATGCGCGAGACGACGTAGTCGAAGTTCTCCTTGCGTTTGGCGGCGTCGGGATCGAGCAGATTCTTCCACGCGCCGACTTCGGCGATGACGACGTTTTCGGCTTTGAAGGCGGCTTCGATGGCGTTGACGCGCGGGGTGTTTTTCACATCGGCGGCGGGGCAGTATGCGGCGGCATAGCCCAGGCGCTTGTGTTCGCGGGCAAGCGCGGCGGGGTCGTCGGACTTGAGAAAGATCGGCCCGCCGAGGCGGACCGCGCGGCCGGGTGAGGCGAAGAGCGCGGCCGAAGCGGCAAACTGGCGGCGTGTGAAATCCATAGCGAGAACATAGCAGAGTTTGAGGCGGTGCGGACTGCGATATAACTGTTCCGATGCCCCGCAGCACTTCCGAAGACCGGCGCCGCTTCCTTCGTACCGCGGCCTCGGCGGCACTTGGCGCACCCGCGTTGCCCGCCGCGCCCGTGCGCCCAAACATTCTCTACATCATGACGGACCAGCAGCACTGGAACATGATGAGTTGCATGGGCAACCGGTGGCTGAAGACGCCGAACATGGATAGCCTGGCGGCCGCGGGAGTTCGTTTCGATCTGGCGTATTCGTCGAATCCGGTGTGCATGCCCGCGCGCACGTCGATGATGACCGGACGATTCCCCAGCCACTTCGACATGCGCACCAACGGAGCGGCGAATGTGCCAGAGCTCGCGTTGCCACAGGCGATGGGGCACGTCTTCCGGCGCGCGGGCTATCGGACGGTGTTCGGCGGCAAAACGCATTGGCCGAAACCGATAACACCGGCGAGCATCGGGTTCGAATATCTAGCCGAGAACGAACGCGACGCGCTGGCGGAGCGCTGCGCGTCGTTTTTGCGTGAGAAACAGACGCAGCCGTTTCTGATGGTGGCCTCGTTCATCAATCCGCACGACATCTGCTATATGGCCATCGACGCCTACACCAAGGCCAACAACCTTCCGGGAATGTATCCAAACTCGGTGGTGGAGCGCAGTTGCATGGCGGAGGCGTTACGGACACCGCCAGGAGTCGAGCGCGGCGATTTCTTCGCGCGCCATTGTCCGCCGCTGCCCGCCAACCACCCGCCAACCAGCGAAGAGCCCGCGGCGCTCGGACGCTACGGCGGCTTCCGCGGCTACGTGCGCAAACATTGGAGCACCGAAGATTGGCGCATGCATCGATGGGCCTACTGCCGGCTCACCGAACGGGTGGATGCCGAGATCGGGAAGGTCTTGACGGCATTGCGCGAAACGGGGCTCGACCGCAACACGGTGGTCGTCTTTTCGAGCGACCACGGGGACATGGACTCCGCCCACGGCTTCGAACATAAGAGCTTGCCGTATGAAGAGTCGGCGCGAGTGCCGTTTATCGTCTCGTGGCCCGGACGCACACCGGCGGGGCGCGTCGACAAGCGGCATCTGATTTCATCATGCGTGGATCTGCTGCCCACGCTTTGCGATTATGCCGGGATAAGGCCTCCCGAGGGTTTACCGGGCCGGAGTGTCCGTCCGCTGGTGGAACAGGGCCGCGCCAAGGAGTGGCGCGAGGATGTGGTCATTGAATGCGTCGATTCGCGGACGGTACGCAGCCGCCGTTATAAGTACTCGCTGTTCGCCGGCGACGCGCCGCGCGAGATGCTGATCGACATGGAGAAGGATCCGGGCGAGACGCTCAACCTCGCGACAAATCCGAAATTCGCCGGAGTGCTGTCCGATCACCGGCGGCGTTTGCGGGCGCGGATCGAGGCGTTGGGAGATGCGTACGGGCAGTCTCTCCTGCGCTTGCTATGATCACGCTGAAAGGCGATCCGGTTTGCGACGATGTCCGCAGCGTCTCCCGCGAGCGATTTGGGGAACACCTGGACGTGATCTCCGCCCCAACGCTCAGGCTGGTGATAGAGCATTTGGAAACGTTGCTTGGGTTTTGATTCCGCCACCGAAACCGGTTCCCGCGCCAATAACCGCGGGAGCTCTCCTTCCCGTGGCGGGAAGATGAGTGACTCTCCGTCGGCGGCAAAGACACCAATAGCTTGAAGATCCGCTGTCTTGCAATCGCCCGATGGTGCTAACGTTGAAGCATGAGCACCGCCTCTCTGGACGGCCTCCTTGACCCTTTAGCCTCCTCGCTGGATCCAACCGCGTTGCGGCAAATCGTAGCGTTCCAGATTTCTCCCGAGGTGCAGGCGCGTGTCGACTACCTGGCAAGCCGTGCGAACGACGGCGAACTTACTCCCGACGAGGACGCCGAGTATGAAGCATTGATCGACGCCGCGGATTTGATCGCAGTTCTGAAATTGAAGGCCCAACGGCGTTTGGCCGCGTGAAACCCGAACCCCTTCGCGACAAAGTACGTTGGCGTGCTGGGGACCGCTGTGAGTATTGCCAACTCCAACAGCAATTCTGCGAATTCACACACCATTTCGAACACATAGTCGCCCGCCAACACATTGCATCCGACAACCTCGACAACCTAGCCTTGGCATGCCACTTTTGCAATCGTAAGAAAGGGCCCAACCTTGCTGGGATCGACCCGGCAACGGGTGAAATCGCGGTTCTCTTTCACCCGCGCAGAGATAGCTGGGACGGACATTTCCGCTGGAATGGACATCTCATCGAGGGTCTCTCAGCCGTCGGCCGGGCAACGGTGAATGCGCTCGCGCTGAATGACGGCAAACGAATGAGGTTACGCTTGCAACTCTTCGAACGGGGGCTCCTTCACTAATTCTTCGGCAATAGCGATCAACGCACGCCGCGTACACTTCTGCTACCATAATTCTGTTTCCGTGTCGTTCCCATTCACAAAGCGGCGCTTCACCAGCCTTTGGATGCTGGCGTTGTTCCTTTTTGTGCAAGCCATGCCGATGCTCGCGCTGGGCGTCACCGACGTTCCGGTCGGCATGGAGTGCTGCCGCACCGGCAAGGCGAAGATGTGCTGCAAGCGCAAAGCGATGCATGACGCGCCGGCTGTGCAAGCGCCGAATCATTGCAAACTTCCTTGCTGCGGACAGCCTTCGAACGCCGCGCCGTTGTTGACCGCCGCGCCGAGTCCGATGACGCCGACCACCGAGCCGATCGCCGTGTTCGCACCGATCGCGGTGACGGCGAACGAGGCCCGCACTACCGCGGGCGTCGATCCAAGCCTTTATCAAAGACCTCCACCTTCTCAATTCGTTTCCTAGCCCGCGTTTCATCGCCCGCAGTTTACGAATTTGAGGAGAATCATGTTTCGGAAGTTTTTGCTTCTGGCGACGATTGCCGTTTCGGCCGCGTTCGCGCAGAGCATCAGCAGCTCAATAAACGGCACGGTTATCGACGCCCAAGGCCTCGCCGTGCAAAACGCCAACGTCCGCATTGTAAACCTCGGCACCAACGCCGAGTTGAAGTTATCGACCGATGAGACCGGAGTCTTCCGCGCGCCGTCGCTTGCGCCGGGAGATTACCGCGTGGAGGTCACCGCGCCGGGTTTTGCGCGGACCACGTTTGAACGGATCACACTTGTCGTTGGAAGAGCGCAGTCGATCAGAGCGTCGCTGAATCCGGAATCGACGAAACAGGAAGTTACGGTGTCCAGCGAGGGCGTCAGCGCAGTGAACTTCGACGCCTCCGGAGACGGCAAGACCTATGGCCAGGCGTTGATGCAGGATTTGCCCATGGTCGCCGGGGGCACGGGGCGGAACTTCCGCAATCAGGCGTATTTGACGCCGGCGGTCACGCCGTCGACGGCGGCGCACCGGCCGTTCTCGGTTGCCGGCGCGCGCAATCGCAACAACAACTATCTGATCGATTCGAACGACTACAACGAGATCGAGGGCGGCATGTTGATGGGCCGCGGCGTGAGCGAGCAACTGATCGCGTCGGAGTCGATCGAAGGCATGCAGGTATTGACGCACAACTTCAAGGCCGAGTACGGACGGCAAAACGGCGCAATCATTTCGATGGTCACCAAACGCGGCGGCAATGAGTGGCACGGCAGTTTCTACGAGTATTTCCGCCACGACAAAATGGCCGCGCGCAACGCGTTCGACAACCAGAAGCCGCCGCTTAAGTTCAACTTCTTCGGCGGATCGGCCGGCGGCGCGATCAAGAAAGACAAAGCCTTTATCTTCGGCAACTGGGAAGGGTTCAAGCGCGTGGTCAGTTCGGCGACGACGATACAAACGCTGCTGCCCGTGCAGCGCGCGCAAGCCGTGGCGGCGGTGAAGCCGCTGGTCGACCGATTCCCCGAGCCGAACCAACCGGGCACGAATCTGCATCGCGCCAACGCACCGCAAGGCGGCTTCATGCAGACGTTTCTGGTGCGGTTCGACATGAACCTTTCGAACTCGCAAAAGCTGTTCTCGCGGTCGACCTACCTCAACTCGAACAACCAGAACACGTCCGGCGCCGCGCAGCAAAATTCCAACGTGCAGACGCAGCCCCAGGGCCATTCTCTACATCACATCTGGACGCCGAAATCGAACGTTGTCAACGAGGCCCGCTTCAACTACACACGGTACAAGCTGCTCGATACGTTTCAAGAAAACGTGTTGCTGATGCCACAGGTCGGCTTCGTGCAGGTGAACGGCTTGACGTCGCTCGGCTTTTCGAGTTTCCTCGGCCGCCGCACGTTTCAAAACAACTATCAGTACACCAACGATTTGTCGATCGTAATGGGCAAGCACACACTAAAGACCGGCATCGCCGCGCGGCGCATGCAGTTGAACAATGGCGTGATCAACGCGCAGTTCAACGGTTCGCTGCGATTCAACAACGTCGCCGATTTTCTCGCCGGGCACGCGGCGTCCTATTCGCGCAACGCCGGCCAGCCGTTCGTTGGCTTGCGCGCGACCGAGTTGAACACGTTCTTCCAGGACGACTGGCACCTGACGCGCCGGCTACAGTTGAACCTGGGCGTTCGCTATGAATACAACCAGGTGCCGAGCGAGGACAACGGGCTGATCGCCGGCCGCTACCGGATCAATAGCGACAAAAACAACATCGCTCCCCGTTTTTGTTTCGCATGGCGCGCCGACCGCGACGGCAAGTCCGTCGTGCGCGGCGGCTACGGAATCTACTACAACGTGCTCGAGCTTTCGTTCGCGGGGCTGTCGCGGTTCAACCCGCCGTTGATCATCAGTCAGGCCAACGCGGCGCCCCGTTTCCCGAATCTGCTGGAAGGCGCTTCGTCGAGCCTGCCGAGCGGTCTGGTTTATCCCAGCGGCGATCTGCGCAATCCTTACGCACAGCATCTGACGCTGACCTACGAACGCGAACTGTTCAACCCGCAGACGACGTTTTCGGCGGGCTACCTCGGCACGCTGTCGCGCAAGCTGCCTTACACGAATCGCCCGAACGGAGGGGACGGACTGGCGCAGGCGGCTCGGCCCAACCCTACGGTTGGCGTCGTTAACGTACTGGCGACCGGACAGAATTCCCACTATCACGGATTGCAGAGTTCGTTCACCTGGCAGCGTCGCGGAATGATGATCCGCACGAGCTACACGTACTCCAAGTTCATCGATACGGTGAGCGATATTCCGAGTACGAACCAGAATCTCGATCGCGGCATTCTGGCGCTCGACGAACGCAACTGGCAGTTGAATCGCGGCGCTGCGGACTTCGACGTGCGGCATCTGTTCAACACGGCGTGGTCGTACGAGCTGCCGTGGATGGCGAAAAACCGTCTGCTCGGCGGATGGTCGGTACAAGGCATCGTCACGGCGAACTCGGGCCGTCCGTACACGCTGTACGCAGGCGTCGATACCCCGCTGGGCAACAACAACAATCGCATTTTCGACGTCGCTGGCTCGCTGCTTCGCAGGCCGGGCGCGCGCCGTGCGATCGATGTCGCGCCGGGCTTTACCAAGGCCCAATTAACCCCGGTCCGGGGCGTCTTCGGTACGATCGGCCGCAACACGGAGCGCGCCGACACACTGCTTTCCGGCAACATCTCGCTCTTCAAGAACTTCCAAATTTCCGAGCGTTGGAAGCTACAGTTCCGCGCCGAGTCTCACAACATCACGAACACGGCGAACTACGATCTGCCCGATGGCGTGCTGAGTTCCGCCAACTTCGGCCAGTCGCTGGCCGCGTTCGATTCCCGCCAGCATCAACTGGCTTTGCGTCTGACTTTCTGATCAAGGAGGCCCCTATGTTCCGCATTGTTCTTTCGATTTCCCTTTGTACGGCTATCGCCTCCGCGGCGGAAGGAAAACTTCCGCCGCGGCCATTTCAAGCGACTTTCGAGCCGGAGGCGCAATCGCTCGGCGCGGGCAAGAGCCCAAAATTCTACGCGCGCCGCGCGCAGGGTCTTATGCTCGTCAAGACGGCCGGCTCGGATCTGATGTTTCAATCGTCGCCCGATCTCGGCGAGTCGTTCACCGAGACGATGCGTGTGAACCACGTGCCGGGCGAGGTGTCCGATCACGGCGAGAACTCGCCGCAGTTGCTGACCTCGCCGGATGAATCGACGCTCTACGCCGTGTGGAACGCGCGCGATCCCAAGAGCCCCGAGGGATCGGTCGTGCGGTTCTCGCGCGCGGCTTCAATGCGAGCGGCCTGGAGTCCCGCGGTAACGGTGAACGACGACAACAAGCCGGTGAGCCATGGCTTCCAGACGGCGGCGGTAGCGCCGGACGGAACCATCTACATCGGATGGCTCGATGGCCGCGACGGGCGCTCGACGACCGAAGGCGCGACGGGCGGCACAACGTCGATCTACATGACGAAGTCGACCGACGGCGGGAGAACGTGGTCGAAAAACGTGCGCGTTTCGACCAACGTGTGCCCGTGCTGCCGGCTGGCGTGGGGCTTCATCAACGGCCGCGTGATTCTTGCGTGGCGATTCGTGGAGAAGGGCGATATCCGCGATATCTACTCGGCGGTGAGCGAGGACAAAGGCGACACGTGGACCGCGCCGGCGCCCGTGTTTAAGGACGGCTGGAAGATCAAGGGCTGCCCGCACGTCGGCCCGGCGATGGTGTCGATGAATGGCAAGTTGTACATCACTTACTTCACCGAAGGCGCCAACGATCCGTCGATTTATCTCGCAGTGTCGGCCGATGGCGGCAAGACCTGGGGCCAACGCACGAAAATATCGGCGGGAACGACCGACCCGACGCACCCGCAGATCACAGTGAACGAGAACCGCATGGCGGTGGTCTTTCAGGCGCGCGACGCGAAAGCAAAGGGCGGCTGGGGCAAGATGGGCGTTTACTACAAAGAGATCCGCGGCGACGGCTCCATGAGCCAGTTGGTGCGGGCGGGCGAGGGCAAGTCGACGCCAACGTATCCATCGGCCGTGTTGGGCCTTTCGGGTCGCATCTTCATTGGCTGGACGGAAACGGTCGAAGGCGACTCGAAAGCGATGTTGCTGCGCGGCCGCGCGGCGCAGTAATTTTTCTAAAACATTTTCGCTATTTTTTGTTACGCTGTTCGCGAGAGGTATTTTCGCGTGCGTCTCTTTCTTTTCGCCGTAACCGCGCTGGCCGCGTTCGGCCAGTTTTCGACGCTGACCCTCAGCACCTACGACATGTTCCGGTATGCGACAGTGGCCCAGCGCTTCTCGTACCGGTTCACGCCTACCGGAGGACTTCCGCCCTACCGGTTCACGGTGCAGGAAGAGACGACGCTCGCGCCAGGCCTGTCGCTGAACGCGGCAACGGGCGAGTTGAGTGGCATCATTCCGCAAGTCGGCGAGCACCGGCAGTTCATTTGCGTCAGCGACTCGACGCGCGCGCAGACGTGCGTACCGTTTCTGGTGATCGCTGTGGGAAAAGAAGGCGAGACGTATACGGAACTGCTGCCCGCGCGTGTGAACACGGAGTACAACAATCTGATTTCGCAGCCGGGCGAATTCACCGAGGTCGCATACGACGCGGCATCGGGGCGATTTCCCACAGGCCTGATCCTTGAGATTACGGGCCGGCTGTACGGCATCCCGCAGGCGCCGGGAGGCGCATGGGCCTTCCGCGTGCGCGGTAGAAACTTCGAAGGCGAACAGGTGACGAGGAACTACGTCATCCGCGTCCAAGGACCGCTGATCGCATCGGCCGTGCTGCCGAACGCATTCAATGGCATTTCGTATTCGGCGACGCCGGCGATCTTCGGCGACGCGCCGCCCCATCTGTGGAGCGTCCGGCGCGGGCCGATTCCACCGGGTTTCACGCTCGATGAGACAACCGGGCGAATTACGGGGACCTCCACGGTGTCGGGGTTTTTTCCCTTCACGTTGCGCGCCGTGGACAAGTTCGGCGGTGCGCAGGACCGCGAAATGACGATCACGGTCGAGAACACACCGGCGCCGATTGAGATTCGTACCGACGCGCTGCCCGGCGCGGCGATCGGGGTTCCGTATCGCCAGCAGATCAACGTGCAAGGCGGCCGCATGCCGTACACGTACCGATTCCTTGGATCGCTGCCGCCCGGCGTGACGTTGTCGTCGACGGGCGAAGTCGCGGGTACGCCGACGACCGCGGGCAGTTTTCTGCTTACGGTGCAGGTGATCGACTTGACCGGGTTGTCGGCGTCAAAGACGTTTACGATCGCGGTTGGCAGTCTGCGGTACACCGGACCGGCGACCGTGTCCGTGTTCGCGCAAGAAGCGGCGCGTGTTGTGTTGAGCGTCGAAGGCGGCGCGGCGCCGTTCCGCTGGAGCGTCATCGCGGGCACGTTGCCCACCGGCATCGCGTTGTCGGAGGACGGCATACTGTCGGGCACTCCGGCGGCAGTGTCGCAAACAACCGCGACGGTGCGTTTGGCCGACGCGTCCGCGCGCACGGTGGAATTTCCGCTCACGATTACCGTAGGCGCGGCACGTCCCGCGATTTCGCGAAACGGCGTGGTGAACGGAGCGTCGTTCGCCACCGGCTCGATCGCGCCGGGCCAAATCGTGACCATCTTCGGCGAGCGGATGGGACCGGCGACAATCGCCCCGTTTCTGCTCGACAACAACCGCAGGATTCCGACGGCGCTGGCGGGCACGCGCGTGTTGTTTGGCGGGATCGCGGCGCCGTTGTTGTATGTCAGTGCGACACAGATCGGGGCGATCGTGCCTTATGACATTGGCAGCCGAACGACGGTCGATGTCGTTGTTGATGCCAGCGGAGTACGATCGGCCGCGAACGATTATGCCGTGGCGCCCGCCGCGCCGGGACTGTTCACAGGGAATGCCACCGGACGCGGCCAGGCAGCGGCGTTAAATCAGGATGGATCTTTGAACGGCGCGGCGAATCCGGCGCGTGCGGGGTCGGTGGTCGTACTGTTCGCGACAGGCGAGGGGCGCACGGCGCCGGCAAATATCGACGGTTCGCTGCAGGGGAACGACCCGGGACGCCCGGTACTACCAGTGCGCGTTACGGTGGGCGGCAGTGAGGCCGAGGTAGTATATGCCGGCGGATCGCCAGGGTTGGTCTCCGGACTATTGCAGGTGAATATTCGCTTGGCTATCGACACGCCAGCGGGCGATCAGGCCGTAGTACTGCGAGTCGGCGACACTCCCAGCCCCAACACGGCGACGATCTCGATTATTCGGTGACCCAAGCGGACCGTCCCTTTAATTGAGTATTATCGAAATCGACCGCTAGATCTACCGATAAGGGTACATGTGAGGACTTCCATCCTGGCATTGGTGTGTATTGTCGCCGGACAGTCGCAGCACTTCGCCATTCGTCATTACGGCGCGCCAGAAGGCCTTACGAGCCTGGGCGTACAAGTACTGCTACGCGATCGGGATGGCTTCTTATGGGCCGGAACGCAGAACGGCTTGTACTATTTCAACGGACGCACGTTCGCCGAGCACCGCATCGACGGCGAGCCGGCGGCGCGCGATTACATTCATGCGCTGCATCAGGCGCCGGATGGGGCGATCTGGATCGGTACGCGAACCGAGACGATTCGCATGCACAAGTGGTTGCCACGGACGGTGTTACTCGAAGGAGCGGTCTCCACCGGCGCGCAACCGTTCGCATCGACGCCGGAAGGCGTGGTCTATATCGCCAGTAATTCCGGGCTCGCCGAGTGGCGTGGAGGAACGGTGAAATGGCTGCGGCGGAACGGCCCGGTGTATTCGGTCTATTACGACTTGGCCGACGGCGGCATTTGGATCGGCGAAGGCGGCAAACTATTGCGGCTTCGGGGAGCCGCGGTGGATGCGTTTGGCGTCGAAGCGGGCGTACCGAAGACCAACTGGGAGAGCATCACGCGAACGCACGACGGCGCGATCTGGGCGCGGTCTAATCAGCATCTGCGGCGCTTCGATGCAAAGCTGGGCCGTTTCGCCGATCCGTACCCTGGATGGCGGTTCGACTCCTTTCGTTATGGACGAGTCGTCGCGCATTCGCACGGGAATGTTCTATTGGGAACGCGCGACGGCTTTGCCGAGTGCGACGCCGCCATGAAAGCCGTTCCTCTCTGCCGCGTCTACGGACAGCGGGAAGGGCTGATGGCCGAGGCGGCCGATCTGGTGGAAGATCGCGACTCGTTGTGGATCGCATCGATCGGCGCCGACGTGCAGCGCCAGTACGGCAGGGGCCTGTGGGAAAATTTCGATCAGTCCGAAGGTCTCGACTACACGGGCATCTGGGGCATCGCGCCGGAGTCGAGCAAGCTAATTTGGGTCGGCACTCGCGGCGGTTTGTATCGGGGGGGGGAGCAGACCGGCGGACAATGGGTGTTTCGCCTGGATCGGGCGACGGGATCCGACGTCGTTCGCACGTTGCGGCGCGCGCCGGATGGCGCGCTGTGGCTTGGGTTTTCGCCTGACGGTTTGGCGCGTTATCATCCGCCGACGCGCGCGTTCGAGCGGAACTGGGCCGGTCTTCCGAAGGACCGCATTAGGAGCATCGCCATCGACCGGCAAGGTCTGGTCTGGTGCACCGCGGGGCCAAGCGGATTGTACCGAATCGACGCGGCCGCGCGGCGAGCAATCAAAGAGCCCCTGCCGGCCGACCCGATTGACGCTTTGATTCTTCGGGAGGACAGCAACGGAGATTTTTGGATGACGTCGCGAAACGGGTTGTTTCGCCGCCGCGCGGGCGAATGGAAACACTACTCGACCGCGGCCGGTTTATTGTCGGACGACGTCTTTGCGATCGCCGTACCCGACCGGCGGTTCAGCGGTCCGCTGGATGAATTCGACATTTGGGTGGCGTATGCACAATCGCTCGCCTTCACCCGTCTGCGCGTCACTCCGCTAGGAATCGGGGGCGCGACTCATTTCAGAACGGGCCGGGGACCGGAGAACACGTTTGCGTATTTTCTGAGTTTCGACCGGGCTGGCGCGCTCTGGGCGGGGACGGATCGGGGAGTCGAGACTTACAACGGCCAGGAGTGGCGTCACTACGATATGCGCGACGGGCTCGCCTGGGACGACACCAATACCGAGGCGGTCTACGCCGGCGACGACGGCTCGATGTGGATCGGCACCAGCCGCGGTTTGTCGTTGCGTCGAGTGCTGCGCGATGAACCGCCGATCATCCCATCGGCTGTAATCACCTCGGCAAGACTCGGCGGACAAAACTGGCTGCCTGGACAAGCGGCACTGAAGGCGCCGGCCGGTATCGACACGCTACGCGTGTCTTTCAGCGCGCCGAACTATTTGTCCGACCACGGCCTGACATTCCGGCACCGATTCGTTGGCGCAACCGATTGGGTGGAGACCGCCGAACGCAAAGTGAATTTCCCGTCGCTTGCGGCCGGCTCATACAAGCTGGAAGTGCAGGCGCGCGGCCGCGCCGAGAGATGGAGCGACCCGGCGTATTTTGAGTTTTCCATCGAAGTTCCGTGGTGGCAGACCGCGCCGTTCCGAATTTTTGTCGGCCTCATCGCTTTGGCCGGGGCCTTCGCGGTTTTCGATGCGCGAACAAGACGCGCCCGCCTGGAACGCGAACGCCTGGAACGCGCAGTCGCCGAGCGCACCGCCGAACTCGATGAGCAGCGCCAAAAGGCCGAATCGGCAAGCCGATTCAAAAGCGAATTCCTCGCCAACATGAGCCACGAAATCCGCACGCCAATGAACGGGATCATCGGCATGACGAATTTAGCGATCGACGCGGCGACCGATCCGGATCAGCGCGAGCAGCTCGCCATCGTGCAAGATTCGGCCGAACAGTTGCTAACCATCTTGAACGACATTCTCGATCTTTCCAAGATCGAAGCCGGGAGGCTGGATCTGCATCCGGCGGATTTTTCGCCCAAGCGGCTGGCCAACGATGTGCGCCGGACGTTGCTGGCGCGCGCCGCCGAGAAGGGGCTGGCCTTCGAACTGGTGGTCGCCCCCGGCGTTCCCGAATGGCTTCGCGCCGACGATACACGCATCCGGCAGGTTCTGCTCAACCTCGCCGGAAACGCGATAAAGTTCACCGCGAACGGCACGGTCCGGATTCATCTCTCCTGCACCGATTCATCGCGCTTGCGATTCGAAGTCCGTGATACCGGCATCGGCATTCCCGCCGCGAAACAGGCCGAGATCTTCGAAGCGTTTCAACAGGTCGACGGTTCGATCACGCGGCGATTCGGCGGCACGGGGTTGGGCCTGGCGATCTGCCGCCAGCTAACGCAGCTTCTCGGCGGCGGGATCGGCGTCGAAAGCGTGGAAGGCCAGGGAAGTATGTTCTGGTTCACGGTGAATTGCGAACCGGGGCGGCGGCCCGAGGCCCTGATGACCGCGCCGTCGTTGCCCGCGGGCGTCTCGCTCCGCGTTCTGGCCGCCGAGGACAACGTGATCAACCAGGCGCTGATCCGTGGACTGCTGGAGAGAATGGGTCACAAAGTGGAAGTCGTCGGAGACGGCGAGGCGGCGCTGTCCGCGCTGGAAGCAAGGAGTAGCGACTTCGACGTGATCTTGATGGACGTGCAGATGCCGAAGCTCGACGGTTTGGAATCCACCCGGATTTATCGCGAACGCGGCGGCGCGCTTCCCATCATCGCGATGACCGCGCATGCCATGGCCGGCGACCGGGACCTGTGCCTCGCGGCTGGAATGAATGCGTATCTTACGAAGCCGATCGTCGCGCCGCTGCTCGACGCGACCCTGCGCCAGTACGCGGCGGCTATTCCGTCCCGTAGTTGATTTCCAGACGCCGCACAGCCTGACTGGCCGCGAATAACACGAGGGCCGTCACGCCAAGCAAACCGGCGATGGCCACCCACACCGACGACGGCGCGGCCGGCGACAGCAACATCCGCAGTAACGCCGGAGCGTTGGAGTTCATCGGCGCGGGCACCGGACACACCGATTGCAGGTAGTGCAACACGCTCAGCTTCTGCAGTATATCGGGCAGAAAGCTGTTCGACGCCTCCCACAACAACAGTACGACCGCGGGCACAATCGGATTGCGCAACAACAGACCGGCGGCGAGAAACACGCTTCCATAGCCGACGCAGCCAAGCGCCGCGGCGAGCGCGTACCAGGCCAGGTGCTCATAGCCCACCGAGTTCAAATACGCGGCGACCTCACCCGATTCGTGCGGGAACAACAACGCGCCAAAGCACAGCGCCGCACCGGCGGTGAAGATCGATGCCGCCGCGATCAAACCGGCCAAATACTTGCCCATCAACAGCACTTCGCGCTTCACCGGCGCGAGAAACCAGTAGTGCAGTGAACAGTCGAGCATCTCGCCCCGGAAGAGGTTGATGAAGATTCCAAGGCAGCCAAAGAAAATGCCGAGCCGCAAATAGAAGTACTGAAACACACCCGCGAAGATCTTTCGGTCTTCTTCGAAGTTGAGCAATGGCGAGATGCGGACCGACGTCAGCTTGCCGTCGCTGAAATTCAATTGGGCCTGGCGCTTTCCATCGAAAAACGTCATGAAGCGCCGCCGGTCGGGCCCTTCGTCGTCTTCGTCGCGGCGCTGCCGGCGCGTCCACTTTCGATCACGCTGCGGCGTGCCGGCTTTTTCGAGAATTTCCTCCCCAGTCGCACCCTCGCGAAAGCTGTCCATCATGACCGGCGTGATGCGCGAACCTTCGCCCCATCGTTGCTGGCGAAACTTTGAATCGATCGCGTGTCCGGTGAAAATGACGACGGGAAACAGCGCGAGACCGTAGACCCAGAACGAACGCTTCGAGAAAAACACGCGGAACAATTCGAGCCGCGCGATGGTCCAAATTTGCGCCCAGACGCTCATTTGCGGCCTCCGATCAGATACTCATACAGCGCGTCGACATTTTCGTCGGCCGCCAGGACGCTTTCGATCTCCTCGCCCGAGAGCGCAATCTGTTGCAGCGAGGCAGAGAACGCATCGCGGTTCTTAGTCATCACCAAAAGCGTCTTGCCATCGGCGTCGATTTTCGCTTCGACGACATGCGTTTCACCGAACAGCAGCGACGCCACGCGCGCGGCGTCCCTGCATTGCAGCAGGTATTGGCTCGGGTGCTCGGTCATCTCTTCGCGCACATTGCGGATCTGTCCTTCGGCGACGATCATGCCATTGGCAATAAGGATTACCTGATCGCTGAAGACATCGACCTCCTGCAACACATGGCTCGACAAAATCACGTGGCGGCCGCCGGCGGCGTACTCGCGAAACAGCGCGATGGTCTCGGCGCGCACCAGCGGATCAAGCCCGTTCAGCGGCTCATCGAGAATGAGCACCAGAGGATCGTGCGCGATCGCCTGCGCCAATCGCACGCGCTGCCGCATGCCCTTGGAATACGCGGCCACCTTTCGATTGCCCGCTTGCGTAAGGCTCACGCGCTCCAGCGCGGCCCACGCGCGCTTCTCCGCGTCGGGCTTCGAGTATCCGTGCAACAACAGCCCCGCCAGCACGAAGTCGAAACCGGTCGACCCGCGCGGCGCCGCGTCGTACTGCGTCGCGTAGCCGAGGATCTTCATCAGCTCGCCCGGATTGCGCGGCGAGATGCCGCGCACCCTCAACGTGCCGTTGTTGGCGTGCACCAAACCCGCCATGAGATTCATCAACGTCGTCTTGCCGGAGCCGTTCGGCCCGACCAGACTGGTGATACCGGGCGGAATACGCAGATCGACGCGATTGACGCCGAGCACTTCACCGTAGAATTTCGAAACGTCGTTGAAGACGATCTCAGTGGCGCTCACTTCACCACCTCCACCGGACGCAGCTTGCGCGTCAGGATCCACAGCAGACCGGTGCACATCGCCCCCAAGCTGAGCGCGCACTCATACGCGCCGGGTTTTTCCGGCGGCAGTTCGACGCCCAGGAACTCCATCCACACCGCCTCGATCGCGAAGCCCGGATTAAACATCGAGGCCCAGTCGACGCGGAACACCGCGTTGACCATCTCGGCCGCGCCGCCCACGACGAAGAAGAAGGCCAGCACTAATCCGCCCGCGACAGCGCGCCACTTCACGTACGCCGAACACGTCATCGCAACGAGACTCAGAATCACAATCCATATCGCGAAGCCAATCACAACGCCCCAGAACAAACGGCCGTTGTCCCACAACCAGCCCCATCCCGCCATGCCGCCTTGAATCGCCATCAGCAACAAGCCGGGGATGATCGTTACCAGTGAAAGCATGCCGGCCAGCACGAGCATCCGCGCGGCGATGTAGTCGCGCAGACTGAGCGGGCGGCTGAAGTAAAGCGGGAGAGCGTTGTTGGCAAGATCGGGCGCGACGAGCCCGGGGCCAACAACGGCCGATAGAATCAGTGCGAAGACCGACTGCACGTTCATGAACACAGCGAAGAACTTTCCGTTGACGCTAAGGATTCGCTTGAAGCCGCCCGCGAAGCCCGCCCAGAGTTCGGAGTGATTGGCGAGGTAAATGAACAGAATGCACAAAAGCGGCCAGAACAGCGAGAGCATCAGCAAACTGGTGACGAGCTTCTGATCCAAAAGCCGTCTCCACGCAAAACGCGGCAGCACCAACAGCCGCTGCAAGTAGCCGGTGCGATCGCCCGCGTAGCGTTGATAACCGCGCTTATATACGGCCATGGACGGGGACCTCCTGCGGGACGATGGGCGGCGCGGGCCGCAGATGGCCGACGGCTTTCAGGAAGATCTCTTCGAGCGTGTCGCGGCCGTGCGTCATGCGCCGCACGACGAGCCCTTGCGAGGCCGCGATACGCCACAACGCGCCGATCTCGACTTCCACCGGCAGCACGATGCGCCACTGCCCCGGCGCCTCCCTCATGCCCTCGGCGCCAACCGTGCGCAGCGCTTCGGACAGTCCGCGGTCGTCGCCGGAAACTTCGAGCTGCACAAAGCGGCGATTGGCCTTGCGTTCGGCTTCGAGATCGGACTGGTGCACAATGAGCCCGTCTTTCAGGATCAGCACTTCGTCGCAAACTTCTTCGACGTCGCGCAACAGGTGCGAGCAGAGCAGGACGCTCATGCCGTGCTGCGACTTCATTTCCTTGATCAAATCCAACATGCGCCGGCGCGCCGAGGGATCGAGACCGTTGGTCGGTTCGTCGAGGATGACCAACTCCGGCCCGTGCACGATCGCTTGCGCCAATTTCGCCATCTGCTTCATGCCCAGCGAGTAGGTGCCGACCTCGCGATACCTCGCCTCGCCCAGCCCGACATGAAACAGAACTTCGTGCGCTTTCTCCAGGGCCGCCGCCTTCGGCAATCCGGAGAGTTCCCCCATCAAACGGATGAAGGCGACCGCAGTCATGTTGCCGATAAACGAGTCGTTCTCCGGCATGTAGCCGATCCGCGCTTTGACTTCGCGGGGCTGCGTGTGGCAGTCGAAGCCAAGCACGCGCGCCCGTCCCGCGCCCGGCGCGTGAAAGCCGAGCATCGTCTGAATCAGCGTGGACTTCCCCGCCCCGTTCGGGCCGAGCAAACCGATCGCCTTGCCCGCGCCCGCGACGCCCAGCCGACACGAGATTCCCTTCAGGATCTCGCGGCGCCCGAGCCATACGCGCAGATTTTCGATTTCAACGACCGTGCTCACCGCCGGTCTCCCCATTCCGCAACCACGCTCATGCCGGTTTTTTCACCTTTGTTTTTCGTAGCGCTTTCGGGTTGGCCCCAGCGTTCATGAGCACATCTAAAAGCACGCCTGCAATGCGTGTACGAGACGCGGCTTGAATTCGTTCCGCTTCTCCCGAAAAAGTCAGCAAGGAAGTTTCATCCACTTTGACATACTGGCTGAGGCCCGGCACCTGCGACGCGCCCGCCATGTTCATCCAAAGGAATCCGGACGCGTGCGCGCCGGCCAGCGCGGGAGTCTGCGCACGGAAGGCCTCTGAGCGAATCAGCGGGAAACCGCCCGCGCGCGTCTGGATGGCGCGAGCGAGAGTGCCGCGATCCATGCCGAGCAGCCAGTAGCCGCGGTCGAAGGTCCAATGCAGGCCAAGCATTTCGCCGCCGATCGACAACGAGTACCACGCGCGGCCGCTTTCGGTCTCGGTCTTGTAGGTCAACTTGCGGCCCACTTCTTCGGGTGTGAGCGAGGCGTTGTAGGCGTCGGCCACCCGTTTGAAGGTCGCGCTGATCTGCTCGGGACGGTAGGCCTCGTAGGCGAGAATCCAGCCCGGAATCGGAACCGACGGCGTCTCGACGGCGATCGTGAAATCGGTTCCCAGCGAAGCCGCCAGATCGCCCGAGATCGAAACGCCGACACGCGCCTCGATGTCGTTGACAAGTTCGCTGCCGAACATGGTTTGGATCTCCTCGAAGATCTGTTTCGGGTTCCTCGTCGCCGCCGAGAATGCCACCACCGCGTCGCTGGTCAAATACTCGGCCGAGCCCGACGAACCGGGCGCGGCGATCCAGGACGCGACGCCTTTACGCGGTCCGGCGAAAATCAGCGAACCCTCGTTTTCCTCGACCCCGTTGACGGCGCGCTGTTCGACAAACACGAAGCGCGCGTTGTCGGCGCCGAAGAACTTGGCCTTCTCTCCCGCTTGCAGGCGCTGCGGAATGGTCTTGAGATCGGCGCCGAAAATCCACGCGACGCCGCGCGCGTACCGGCGGCTAAGTTCGTTCGCGAACGGCGTGCCGGCGCCTTTGCCCAGCCGCGCAAGAATCTGCGCCAGCTTCGCCTCGCCTTGCGAGACAACCAGAACGCCGTTGACGATCTTGAACTTCGCCGGCGCGGGCAGAAGCTCGGTGAGCTTGGCTTGCAGCGCGGCCTCCTGACCCGCTTTCACTTCGGCGAGCGCTGCTGGGATCTCCGGCTTGGCCAGCACGAAGACGATCTCCTCGCCGAGCATCGACGACAGGCTGCGCAGTTGCTCCACCGTCTGGCGCATCTCGCCCGAGCGGGACGAGGTCCACCACTCCTTTAGCACGTCGACCTGCCGCGAGCGTTGTTCGATCAATCCGACCGCTTGGTCGAGCGACGGCCCGAGATTCGGCATCGCGGCGTAAAACTGCGTTTGATCGGGGAGTCGGGAGATCATACTGGCCGCAACCCGCGCGGTGACAGGCGATAGTTGTTTTTCGATCACCGCCAGTTCGCCGAGCAGCGCGATGTGTTTTTCCTTCTCCGAACTCCATTGCACGGCGTCGCGAACGCTAACTTTTTCCAGGGCGATACTGGTGGCGGTGCGTTCGCCGGGCTTAAGCAGTTTTTCCCCGCCCGATTGCGTAACGGCGACCGATCCTTCGACGACGCCGACCAGCGACCCGGCCGTGCCCGCCGAAACGGTGAAGATAGTGCCTTTAACGGATGCCTCGGCGTCGCGCGTAATGACTCTTAGGGAGCCCCGGCGTTGTTTGGCTGCCCGGACGATGACATCGCCGCGCTGCAAGCGAACCGTCTGTCCGCTCCAGGCGGAGTTGATATAGAGTTCGGTGCGCTCGTTGACTTCCATCAGCGAGCCATCGGCGAGTTCGATAACCGCGCGCGTGCCGCCGCCGGTGCGCACCAGTTGGCCTTCGTTGAGCGCCGCGCCCGTCTTGAGAATGCTGGCGTCATGTGCATAAAGTGTGCCGTCGAGTTGTTTGACCGTCGCGCGCGGACCGCTGGGAGCGAGCCAGATGTCGAGGCGATCGCGGCCAGCGAAGATCGCGGCGGCGGCGAGTCCCGCGGCGATCGCCCAGCGCGGAACATTGAATTGGCGGCGCGCGGGCATGGCGATGACTTTTTCTTGCGCCGGCGCTTCGGAAACACGCAACGCCCGGCGGCAATCGGCGCACCGGGTCAGATGATCGTCAATCAGCAGGCGTTTGGCTTCGCTCAGCGAACCGCTTTTGTAGGCGTCAAACTGTTCGCGAAACTGGCCACAGGGATTCAGTTTCTGCCACACACGCGCCTGGGCCGCGGCGACATCGGCCGAAGCGGCTTCGTCTTTCATGGAGTCGAGGATCAGATCGAGTTCTTTGTCGTTCATGGCGGTCTTCCTAGCGGTTCACGAATTTCAGTAGGTCTTGGCGAATGCGATGCAGGCGGCTGGCGACGGTGCCGCGTTCGATACGAAATTGATCGGCGAGTTCGTCGTAGCTGTAGCCGTCGAGATTGCGGAGGACAAATAGCTGCGCGTCCTCGGGATCGAGTTTGGCGAGCGCCCGCCGGACGCGTTCTTTTTGCAAGGCGTCGGTGGCGGGAGCCGTTAGCGGCGGGGCGTCCTCGATGTCGCTTCCCTTGTGCGACTGGCGCTTGCGGATGATGTCGATCGAGGCGTTGGTGGCCGCGCGGCGGAGGTAGTTCTCCTCCTGGCCGGGGTTGATGCCGTCTTGATTGAGCAGGCGGAGGAAGACGGTCTGCAGAACGTCCTCGGCGTCGGCGGGATTACCCGTGACGCGGAGAGCGGTTCGATAGACCGTCGCCGAATGCTGCTGGTAAAGATCCTGGAAGGTCGGCGGTAGCGGCAGAAGAGGAGGCTCCGCAGTTAATGGTAGCCCGATGGTGGCCATTTGTTGCACTCATCTGGCTAGACGGGGCTCGAGGCGGGTTTCTTCCTGGTTATTTACAGGGCCGTTCCAACGGCCAGTAGGACTTCGCCGATGGCGCACAGACAATCGAAAACCAAGGCATCGCGCATACCAGGAGTATGGCGGCTACAGTTAAACGGTTCCGCTGTTAATGGTGTACCGGCGCAGCGGGAGCGGGAGCAGCGGGAGCGGCCTGCTTCGGCGCGGCGACCTGCTCACGCACGCGAAGCCCGTTCGGGATGATCTTGTCGCGCGACTGGATATCAATCAGCGGGAACGCCAGGAAGATGCCGAGAAAGATCAACGAGCTAATGAAGATGATGGCGTTGAGCGGGTTGTCGTGCCGCAAGTGCATGAAGAAAAGCGCCACCAGACTCACCTTCACCGTCGCGATCGCAATCGCGATGATGATGTTCGCCGAGGCGGAACCGAAGTTAATATAGGACGCCCCAACCGTAATGCCGGTGAGGATAAGCAGCGCGACTAGCGTTAGAACATAAACGCGGGCGCCGGAAGAGTGTGCGTGTTCGCTCATGCGTGTCTCCTAGCTCACCAAGTAGAGCAGCGGGAAGAGGTAGATCCAGATCAGGTCGACTAAGTGCCAGTACAGGCCGATCAAGTCGACAGGCGTGTAATACGCGCTTGAAAATTCTCCACGTTGGGCGCGAATCGTCAGCCAAGCGATGAGAATCATGCCGATCAGAACGTGGACGCCGTGAATGCCGGTCATCGCGAAATAGAAGCCGAAGAACATCGCCTGTTCGGGTGGCCCTCCGCCGGCGTAGCTGAAGTAGCGGCCCGGGAGGATGCCTTCATGGAATTTGTGCGAGTACTCGAAATACTTGATCACCATGAATCCGCCCGCGAACGCCAGCGTCGCAAGCAGGTTGAGGACCGTTTTGGACTTCTGATTCGTGGACGAAGCGTGGACGGCCATGACCATCGTGAAACTGGAACACAGCAGGAACACGGTGTTAATCGAGCCCATGATGCGGTCCAGGTGATGGTGCCCGGCGACCCAGGCTTCCGGATAGTTGGCCTGCATCAGCCCAAAGCCGACAAACAGGCCGCCGAACATCAGAATTTCGGTGGCGAGAAAGAGCCACATGCCGAGCTTGGACGTATCGAACTGCTGCTCGGAGTTGACGAAGTGGTGTTGCCGGAACGCGTGCTCAGCCGCGTGCCCGTAAGATTCGGAACTCATTCGTGATAACCCTCCACCGACGGCTCAAACGGTTTGAAGTAGTCGTAGGGACCTTGTTTGAGCACCGGGATTTCGTGGAAATTGTGCGTGATGGGCGGCGAGGAAGTCTGCCAGTCGAGCGTGCGCGCGTGCCAGGGATTCGACGGCGCGTCCATCTTCTTGCGCAGCGAAGCGAACAGGTAGCCGGCCATGATTACGAAGCCGAGACCAAGCAGCCAGCTTCCGACGGTCGACACCTGATGCAGGAACGTGAATTCGGGCAGGTAGTCGTAGTATCGGCGCGGCATGCCGCGGCTACCGAGCAGGAACTGGGGCAAGAATGTCGCGTTAAAGCCGATGAAGACAAAGAAAGCTGCGATCTGCGCGGCGCGCTCGTTGTACATGCGGCCGAACATCTTGGGCCACCAGAAGTGCAGACCGGCGAGAAAGGCGATCAGTGTCGAACCCATCATGACGTAGTGAAAGTGGGCGACGACAAAGTAGGTGTCGTGCAGGTGGATGTCGACCGACATCGTGCCGAGGAAGATGCCCGTCAATCCGCCAATTCCGAACAGGATCAGGAACATCAAGGCATAAAGCATGGGCGCGGCGAGCGAGATCGACCCCTTGTACATTGTCGTGATCCAGTTGAAGACCTTGATGGCCGAAGGGATGCCCACCAGGAAGGTCAGGAACGAGAAGATCGCGCCGGCCAGTTGCGACTGGCCGCTCGTGAACATGTGATGGCCCCAAACGACGAAGCTGACGATCGCGATGGCGACGCTCGAAAACGCCGTGGCTTTGTATCCGAAGAAGACTTTTTGGGACATCGTGGGAATGACTTCGGAGATGATCGCCATGCCGGGCAGAATCATAATGTAGACCGCCGGGTGCGAGTAGAACCAGAAGAAATGCTGGAACAGAACCGGATCGCCGCCCAGCTTCGGATCGAAGACACCAACACCGAAGAGTCGTTCAAAGATGAGAAGCAGCAAGGTGATGGCAAGCACCGGGGTGGCCAGCACCTGGATAATCGCGGTGGCATAAATGCCCCAAACAAACAGCGGCATCTTGAACCAGCCCATTCCCGGAGCGCGCAGTTTGTGTACGGTGGCGACAAAGTTGACGCCCGTCAGGATGGACGAAAAACCGAGAACGAACGCGGCAAACGTCATCAGTGCCACTGGGCCGTCGGTGGTAGTCGAGTAAGGCGTGTAGAAGGTCCAGCCGGTATCGACGCCGCCGGTGACCATGGCCACGGTGGCGATGATGGCGCCGGTAACATAAATCCAGAAACTCAGCAGATTGAGTCGGGGAAAGGCGACGTCTTTAGCGCCGAGCATCAGCGGAAGCGCGAAATTGCCGAGCGCCGCCGGGATCGATGGGATGATCACCAGAAAGACCATGATCGCGCCGTGAAGCGTGAAGGCTTTGTTGTACTGCTCGGCGGTCATGATGGTCTGACCGGGGTTCATCAGTTCAAGGCGGACCAACAGGGCGAACACGCCGCCCAGGAAGAACATGAAGAGGATGGACCACAGATACATCACGCCCAGCTTTTTATGATCGACGGTGGTGAGCCAGCTCAGCAACGAGCCGTCGTTCAAGTAATCGACGTCGTAATGATCGCCGTGAGATTGTGATTTTGGTGTTGCGACGATGTCAGCCATGTGTTCTCCTACTTCAAACTCTTAATGTATTCGATCACGCCGAGAATCTGTCGATCGCGCAACAAGCCTTGGAACGAGGGCATCACGGGCTCGTAGCCGGCGACGACCTTGGCCGTTGGATTTAGGATCGACTCGCGGATGTAGCTCTCGTCGACGGTGACCGAACTGCCGTCTCGCAGCTTCTCCGACTTGCCCCAAAGGTTCTTAAAGCTGGGGCCCTCGCTCTTTGTACCGTCGATGGTATGGCAGGATTTGCAGCCGGCTTCATTGTACGTAAACTTGCCTAGTTCGACCAGCGGCATGGCCTTGAATTCTTCGGGACCTTCTTTCAGGAAGGTCTCATATTGCTCCGGCGTGTCGACGTAGAGCTCAGCGAACATTCCGGAGTGACCGCGGCCGCAGTACTCGGCGCAAAATACCTGGTGTTTTCCGGCGACAGTAGCGGTGAACGGAAGTTCAACGTACCTGCCGGGTATGACGTCGGTTTTCGTTCGAAGCGCCGGTATGAAGAACGCGTGGAGTACGTCTTCACTGGTGAGAATGAGGCGGACAGGCTTGTTGACCGGAACATGCAGAGCCTTGATCGACCGAGAGCCGTCAGGATACTCGAAGGCCCAGTTCCATTTATTAGCGGTGACGTGAACTTCTATGGCGTCATTCTGATGAACGCGCGACTCGACGTAGTCGTTGAAGCCCCAGAAGAATAGACCGATCACGAGAATCAGCGGGATGACGCTCCAGGCGAGTTCCAGCGCGAGGTTGTGCGAGAAGTTGATCGTCATCACGCCTTCCTTTTTGCGTTTGTACTTTAACGGAAACAGGACCGTTAGATAGACAATCAGGATGAAAAAGGCAAGCATCAGCCAAAAAGTGAAGATATAGAGATCGTCCACTTTCTTGGCATGCTCGCTTGCCGCCAGGGGCATCATCCAATCACGTAACCAGTTCATAATGTCTTCCTTAGGAATGCCGCTCCTTGTCCTGCCGGATCAGCCTGACCAGCGAAAACCCGAGGACCAATATCGTAATCGCCCCGCCGGCGCGCATGATGTTCCGAGCGGCCATCACATAACTCTTCGCGTTGGGGTCGTACTGATAACACCACAGCAGCATTTTTTCCATCTTGCCGCTGGCCATCTTTCCCTCCGATGCTTCGGTCAGTCCGAGCCGTAGATCGAAGGCTTTGAATTGAATGCCGTAGAGATATCGCGCGACCTTACCTTGCGGTGTCAGCAACACCAATGCCGAGGCGTGGGCGAACATGTCGCGCGACTTGTCCCATTTGTAACCGTAGCCGACCTGCGTCGCAAGCTTCTTGGCCGCGTCCCGATGATCGGCCAGAAAATGCCAGCCCGGCGCGGGCCGGTCGAACTTCGAAAGGTATCCCTGCTTTTTGGCGGCGGCGAGTTCAAAGGTCTCGCGGGGGCTGATTGAGATCGTCAGCAATTCGTACTCTTTACCGGGAGTCCAGGGGATTTCTCGGATGCTCGATGTCACGCCGTTCAGAACGCGCGAGCACAACATTGGGCACTCATAGTAGACGAAATTGAGAACGACGGGACGTCCCTGATTGAAGAACGAATCCAAACGGACCGGCCGGCCGGCCTCGTTGATAAATTCGAGCGAACCGTCGACCTGCGCACCAAGCTTCTCCTCAACGTCGACTCCTTCGAGTTCCGACGGCATCTGGTTGATCTGCGCAAGCAGGAGGCTCGCGGCGGTCAACAGCAGAATGGAGAAACGGCGGATCATGATTACTTGGCGGGCGCTCCAGCGGCGGGTGCGGCAGGCGTTGCCGCATCTTCGGCTTTCTTGACGATGTAGGCGGCCGTCGGGTACTTCGATTTGCCTTCCTTGGCTTCACTGATCACCAGTTCCATCGCCCGCGACACGGGAACACGCACAACACCGTTCGCCTTGTCGGCGTATCCGTAGGATCCCAGTTCTTTTTCTTCTTTCGAGCGCAGGTCAAGCAGATCTTGGGATACGGGCGCCAGTTGGCGTTCTTCGATGATTCGCTCCCGATACTGCTCGTAGTAATACTGAACTCCGACACCGGTGCCAACCAGCACACCGATGATGCCGATCGTGGTCCCGACCACGCTGGAGATCTGCGGTTCAGAACGGTCAAAGCCGAGTTCGGCGAGATTCGATTTCGGTTTTTCTTCAGCGCGGCTAGACATTCTGGAACTCCAGTCCCTTCTTGAAGCGCGGGTCGCCGATCGGGGCGAGGGGCGCCTTGCGGAGGCGCATCCAGAAGGCGAGCCCGACTGTGGACATTACCGCGGACAGCGTGGCCAGATCGACCCAGCTAAATGCGATCCCGGCTTTGTGAAAATTCGGCATCACCAACCAGTACACGTCGGTGTAGTGCATCGCAAGGATCCATAGCGTGGCGAAACGCAGCACATTCAACGTCCGCTTGCTGTTACGGGCAAGCAGCAGCAGGAATGTGAAGATGAAGTGTCCAAACAACAGGACGCCGCTCATCGCCTCCCAAGACCCGGTGCGGCGCATCTTGAAAAAGATCGTCTCTTCGGGCATGTTGGCGTACCAGATCAGCATGTACTGTGAGAAAGCGATGTAGGCCCAGAATACCGTCAGTGCAAACATCCACTTGCCGAGGTCGTGGTAGTGCTCGGTGGTAACCGAGTTCACCATGATGCCGTTGGCGCGGAAGCGCAGGAAGATGAAAGTGAGCAGGGCGAAGAAGCCCCAAGCGCCGCCAGCTAGGCAATAGACGCCAAACATGGTCGAATACCAGTGCGGATTGAGCGACATCACCCAATCGAAACTCGCCAGAGACCCCGACAGGAAGAACAACAGCATTCCGGGCGCCGACCACTTTTCGTTGGCGAAGGTCGGTCCGAGCGCCTTGGTCGTGTCCTGCGATTTCGAGTTCGAGTACAGCTTCCAGGCCCAGAAGGACCAAATCAGGAAGTAGGCCACCGCGCGGATGTAGAACATCTTCGGATTGAGAAAATTGGTGTATACGCCCTTCTTCAACTCCATTACTTCCTTGGCGACGAATTCGGGATGCGACCATTCGTAGAGAGAGTGCAGCCCCAGGGCGACCGGGATGAAAAGCAGCCCGAGGACCGGCAGCGACATCATGATGTTCTCCATGATGCGTCGCACCGGAACACTCCAGGCCGAACCGGTCAGGTGCTGGATCATCGTAAACAATGTCGCGCCGATGGCGATCGAAAACGCGAAGAAAAAGGCGACCAGATAGGATTGGAAGAACTGATCGTGATTTTGTCCGTAGCCGGCCAATGCCGCGCCCCAACCGAGCAGGAACATGGCGCCGAGGACGTTTCGGCCCCGGTCCCAGATGGCGTCGGGGATGTAGTAGGAGTCGGTATTGACGGGATGGTGATGGGATTGACTCATGGTGTTAGCGAACCTCCCCGCGGAGGTTTTCCGGTACATCGTCGATGGTCGCGCCCTTGGCGCGTTGCAAGGCACGCAGGTAGGCAACAACGGCCCAGCGGTCGTAATTGGAGATCTGGTTCCGATAGCCCATCATGGTGCGGCGGCCATCGGAGGCGATCGAGTACAACTCGCCGTCGTTCTTTTGTTTGGTTTCCGGCTTGTGCAAGTCGGCCGGCTGGAACGCCGCACCGGCACGTTTGCCGACAATGCCACCGCCCGAAGCAGTGCGGTCGTGACAAGGAGCGCAATATGTATTGAACTTCTTCTGGCCGTGGGCGAGTACCGCCTGGTTCAACTCTAGCGGATTCTTGCCGACGTATTGACCGCTCACGATTCCCAGGGAGTAGCCTTCGTCTTCGACATAGCCCTCGCGGGAAACGGTGCCTTCGACCGGTTTACGCGAAGCGCGGCGATCGCTAAAGAGCGGGCTCTCCTGCTGCGGCTTGTACTTTTCCTGGATCTTCATGTCCGGGAACACCCAAATCGGCGGCGTGTCTTTGCCCGCGCCTGGACCACATGAGACCAGCCCAGCCACGGCGGCAATCACGAGGAGTATGGATTGAATTCTCATGCGTTATTCCTCGATCAACTCCGTTTTCGCGGCGCCCTGTGCGAGCAGAAATTCCCGTGTCCCGGCCGCGTCGAACTGATGGTCGCCGGCTTCGATGACCAACACAAAGCGGTCGTCGGTGATACCCTCGGCGCCCGAGTAATTAAACAGCGGATGATGCAGCTTCGGCAAACCATTCAACGCGAACATGCCGAACACCGCGCCAAACGCGCTCAGCAGGACGGTGAGCTCGAATATGATCGGGATCGCAAATTCGAAGGCGAACATCGGCTTACCCGAGATCACTAGCGGATAGGCCACCGCTCCGGTCCACCATTGCAGCAGGATCGCGATGGTCAAGCCGACCGCGCCGCAGCAGACGACGACGTAGCCGAGGATCGAGGGTTTGGCGCTCATCGCGTCGTCGATCCCGTGGATCGGGAACGGCGTGTAGGCTTCGAGCTTCGTGTAGCCGGCCTTGCGCGCCGCGCGGATCGCGTCCATCAATTGATCGGGCGAATCGAAATCGCCGACCATACCGTGAATCGTGGTTTTGTCAGCCATTAGTGCGCAGCCCCCACGGGCTCTTTCCCCTGCGAGGCCGCGACGGCCTCATCTAGATAGTGCTCTTCGTGCGCGGCAGCCGCCATCATGCCCTTCACTTCGCCGATAGCGATGATCGGCAGGAACCGCGTGAAGAACACGAAGAGCGTTAGGAACAAGCCGAATGTTCCGATAAAGGTGCAGATGTCAACGAACGTCGGGCGGAAGTAGCCCCACGAGCTCGGCAGAAAGTCGCGATGCAGGCTGGTGGCGATAATCACAAACCGCTCAAACCACATGCCGATGTTGACGATGATCGAGATCACGAACATGAACGGGATGTTGGTCCGCAGTTTCTTAAACCAGAAGAACTGCGGCGATATCACGTTGCAAGTGACCATCGACCAATAGGCCCACCAGTATGGGCCGGAGGCGCGGCTGACGAAGAAGACGTAGCTTTCATACGGGTTGCCGCTGTACCAGGCGATAAAGAACTCGGTCGCGTACGCGTAGCCGACGATGCAGCCGGTGGCGAGGATGACTTTGTTCATGTTCTCCAGGTGCGTCATCGTTACCAGATGTTCGACCTTGTAGATCCATCGGGCGATGACCATCAGCGTCACGACCATCGCGAATCCCGAAAAGATCGCGCCGGCGACGAAGTAGGGCGGGAAGATCGTCGTGTGCCAACCGGGCAGGATCGACGTCGCGAAGTCGAACGAAACGATGGTGTGAACCGATAGCACCAGCGGCGTCGAAAGACCCGCCAGAATCATATAGGCTTTTTCGTAGTTCTTCCAGTGCGTGGCGGATCCGCGCCACCCAAGCGAGGCGATCGCAAAGCTCAGCTTGCGCGCCTTGGTCTTGGCGCGGTCGCGGAGCGTGGCCAGATCGGGCACCAGGCCAACGTACCAGAACAGCGCCGAAACGGTTCCGTAAGTCGAGACCGCGAACACGTCCCACAGCAGCGGGCTGCGGAAGTTTTGCCACATGTCGAGGAACTCGTTCGGAATCGGGAACAGCCAGTAGGCGCGCCACGGGCGGCCGACGTGGATGCCGGGATAGATCGCGGCGCAGACGACGGCGAACAGCGTCATCGCTTCGGCGAAGCGGTTGATGGAAGTTCTCCACTTCTGCCGGAACAGGAACAAGATCGCCGAAATGAGAGTGCCCGCGTGACCGATACCGATCCAGAACACGAAGTTGGTGATGTCCCAGCCCCAGCCTACCGGCGCGTTGTTGCCCCAAACGCCGACGCCGGTAACGATCAGGTAGGCGATCATGAGGCCCATCATGCCCGTGATCGACCCGGTGATGGCGAGCGCGATGTACCAGTTGCGGTGCGTCTTGACTTCCGAGATGATGCTGACCGCTTCGGTAACATCGTGGAAGTTCGGGTTGCCGGTCGCCAGCGGCGCCGACAGTTTGTTTTTTAACTCTTGATCGTGAGTAAGCTGTGCCATTACGCCAACTCCGGATTGGGATTGCGCAGTTTCGCCAGATAGGTCGTGCGCGGCTTCACGTTCAGTTCGTGCAGCAGGGTGTAGTTGCGGTGATCCTTCTTCAGCTTGGCGACTTTCGAGTTGGGATCATTGATATCGCCGAAGGTGATTGCGTCGGCGGGACAGGTCTGCTGACAGGCGGTCAGGATTTCGCCGACCTTGTAAGGTCCGGCTTCGCCCTTGGCGCGGCCCTGGGCCTTGGCCTTGATCTTGGCTTCCTGGATGCGCTGCACGCAGTAGGTGCACTTTTCCATGACGCCGCGCATGCGGACCGAGACGTTCGGGTTGTGGACCATCTTTGTGATCTCCTCAAGATCCTTGTGGAAGTTGAGGTAGTTGAACCGCCGAACTTTGTAGGGACAGTTGTTGGCGCAGTACCGCGTGCCGACGCAGCGGTTGTAGGCCATGTCGTTCAGGCCTTCGGGACTGTGAATGGTCGCCGCGACCGGACAAACCGATTCGCACGGCGCATTTTCGCACTGCTGACACGCCATCGGTTGATAGACGACCTGCGGATCTTCCTCGGCGCCGGTAAAGTAGCGGTCGAGCCGGATCCAGTGCATGTCGCGGCCCTTGGCGACCTGTTCTTTTCCGACGACCGGCACGTTGTTTTCGCTCTGGCAGGCGACCATACAGGCGTTGCAACCGATACAGGCGTTCAGATCGACCGCCATTCCCCATTGGCTGCCCTTCGAGTAGTCGTAACCGTCAAACAACGAAAACAACTCGACGTGCTCTTCGTCGTGGGTCGCGAAGTGTTGATTTTTGGCGTAGCCGGCTTCGGTGTTTTCCTTGACGATCGGCCGGCCTTCCTGGTTGTGATGTTCCTGCGTCGTGACCAGGTATTGGGTACCGTCGAGTTTCTTTACGGTTGCGCCGCTGGCAAAGCCCATCGATCCGAGTACGCGAACCGCATAGGCGTTGTAACCGATGCCCTTGCCCACGCGGCCAATCGCCGTGCGGCCGTAGCCGAGAGTCAACGAAACAGCGCCGTCGGCGTGACCCGGCATCACCAGCACCGGGGCTTCAACCCTCCGGCCGTCGATCTCGATAGCGATCTTCTTGCCATACATGCCGACGTTATCGACAACCTCGGCGACGTCCATCTCTTTTGCCGTTTTCGGGCTCATTAGCGCGACGTTGTCCCAAACGATTTTGGTCATCGGCTCGGGCGTTTCCTGCAACCACGCGTTGTTGGCGAACCGGCCGTCGAAGAGATTGGCGCTTGGGAAGAACGAGACTTCCATGCCGCCCTTCGCTTTCGGATGAGCGTTCACCGCGGCCTCGACGCGAGTCTTGTCGCCGGTCGCTTTAGCCGGGGCGGCCGCATTGCCGGCGATCAGGCCGTCGTGCAGCGCCTTCTTCCAAGCGGCGTCGGCCAATTTCCACTGTGCCTTGACTAGGTCGTGACCGCTCTGCCACTTGCCGTTAACGAGCAGACCGACGACTTCGATCGCCGATTTCGTGCCAAACAGCGGCTCGATCAGCGGCTGAACAATCGAGGCGCTGCCGTCCAGGTGGGTGGCATCACCCCAGGCTTCGAAGAAGTGCGATTCCGGCAGGCTGCACTTGCAGGCTGCGGCGGTTTCGTTCGACTCAGCGCCGAGGTAGGCCGAATTCGCGACCTTCTTCAGTGCGTCTCCGAAGGCTAGGTCGGCGGGGGCATCGTAGACCGGATTGCCACCAAGGATCAGGACCGACTTCGCGGCGCCGGAGTTTAGGTCCTTCACCAACTCGACCAGCGACGCCATCGACCGGCGATCTTCCTTGGTATAGGTGACCGTCTCACCCGCATTGCCGAGCGTCTGATTGATGAGCGCGACAACCGCATGAACAGCGGCCGGTTGACGAGGACCGGCGAGAACGATCGCCTTGCCTTTGTTGGCACTCAGATCCTTGGCGAGGGCCTTGATGAACTTATCTTGCTGGCCAAGCACCTTGAGTCCGGTAATCGCACCCAATTCCCGAGCCAGATCGAACACGAAGTTGGCGACATCGCTCGGCTTCACGCGCAACCGGTGATCAGCGGTAGCTCCGGTGAGCGAGTAGTTGCTCTCGACCGCGTAGAGCCGGTTCATGCCAGCCGCTGGGGCATGATCGCCCGCGGCGTGGTCATTCGCGCCGTGCGCTCCGGCAGCGGGCGTCGCCGCGGGGGCCGCTTCATGATGCGCCGGCGAACGTCGCGCCGAAAAATCCTTGATCCAGCCAAGCGACCGGTTGTCGAGTTGCAGGAAGTCCGAATCGAGCGCGAGGACGACGTTGGCTTTCTTGAAATCGTAGTGAGGACGAAGCGAATCGTTAAAAGCGATCCTCGATCCATCAAGGATCGTCTCGTCGGAAACCGGTTCGTACTCTACCCACTTGGCCGTTGGCGCCTTGGCGAGAAGCTGCGCACGCAACCCGGCCAGCGTCGGCGAGTTAACGTATCCGCTCAACACCCGGACACCTTCAAGCGGTCCGGCTTGTGTCATCGCCTCGGCGACTTCGTCCCAGGTCCCCTTCTTGCCGCCCTCAACCACGTCCTTGGCCCGATCGGGATCATACAGATTGAGAACCGAGGCCTGCGCCAGCATGTTCGCCGCGCCGCGCGACGCCGGGTGGCCGGGATTGCCTTCGATCTTGACCGGCCGGCCTTCGAAGGATTCCACAAGCAGTCCCATCGCGCTTCCGGCCAATGGCATCGCCGTGGCGAAGTGCAGCGAATTGCCGTGCGCGATTCCTTCAAACGACTTTGCGTGCGGAAGAATTTTTTCAACAGGCCGGCGGCACGAGGTCAGCCCGGCCAAGCCCATCGACGCCGCCATCAACTGCAGGAAGTTGCGGCGCGAGTTCGAGTTCATGATGTCAGTGGCGCCATCGGGAAACTCCCGCGCCACCCACTGCTGAAACTTCGGCGTATTGGCCAGTTCGTTCAGGCTACGCCAGAACTTCGGCCCAGTTTGATTTCCGATTCCTTGTATCTGGATCATCGATGGCACCCCGAACAGTTCACGGGAGGATTGATTTTTTTCTTCGCGATGATCTCGCGTCCGATCTCAGCCGGATCCCGCTCCGGCTTCCAATCGAGTTTTGTCACGAATTCGGCCGGACGGATATGAGCGGCCGGGTTGCGGTGGCATTCCAGGCACCACGCCATCGTCAACGGCTGGACTTGCTTGACTTCGATCATCTGGTCGACTCGGCCGTGGCAGGTCACGCAGCTTACACCTGCATTCACGTGGGCGCTGTGGTTGAAGAACGCATAGTCGGGCAGCCGGTGGATCTTCACCCACGGCACCGGCTCGTTGGCTTCGTAGCTCTTTCGCAACGGCTCCAGCACCACCGACTGCGCCTTCACTTTGCTGTGGCAGTTCATGCAAGTCTGCGACGAGGGGATCGCCGCGTACGAACTCTTGTCCACCGTGTTGTGGCAATACATGCAGTCCATGCCGAGGTTTCCCGCATGCAATTTGTGGCTGTACGCAATCGGCTGCGTGGGCTGATAGCCGGGTTCAATCTTCTTCGGATGATGCAGCAGCAACATCCCTCCGGCGGTCACGCCGGCGCCGATGGCCACGGCTAGCCCTACGCCGCGTATCATCAGATCGATCTTTTTTGGAAATAACTGTGCCATTGCCTACGACTGCGGCTCCTCTCCGGACGCGCTGCTCGCTTGAGCGCGCGCCTGGCCTGTTTGGCGATTCATGTTAGGTTGAAGGTGGAAGTGGACGGAATGCTGCCGACGTTCCCCTCCGGCAGGTTTCTCCCACTGTTCTATCACAACGGGAGAAATTCCGCAATGGAGAGAAAATTTCTTGTCTGACAGGAATTACAGGAAGGAAGAATGAGATTTCGCGTCCCCGAAGCTCGGAACCCCGGTTACCTCGGTAAACGCTTCGGCGACCTGAAAGTCCGCCTCAAGCTCATCGTTCTACACAACACTTTTTTTCTTGTGTTAACGAGTTCGGTGTATTTTGCCGTGTTCCCCCTGCTGGAACAGAGGGTATCCGGCGCCAGGTCGAGAGAGATCAGCCTGATTCAACAAGCGCTTCTCTCGGAGTCCCCACTGCCGCGACTTCCGGGGCTGGAAATCTACTCCTTTGAGGAAGGAGGTGCGGAGGCTCTGGCTCTTTCAAGGGATCTGCATGTTTGGCTCGATCAGAATCCGGGCCGGATCCGAGGCGATGCCACTACCGACGAGTTTCTCTACCGCAAGAGCCCCACGTCTGGGGTCTACCGGCGAATCCGGCTGCCCAACGAGTACTATCGACAGGCGCTTCAACTCGTCCGTTGGGCGCTGTTCCTGGTCCTTGGAGTGATCTACGTCTTGGCGGTCCTCCTTTTAGAGTTGGTGATCATGCCTCTCTATGTCTATCGGCCGTTGCGCGCGATGCTGCAGGCAGATTATTCCGTAATGGCTAGGGATTCTCCGAATGAAATCATACCGGAAGATTTCTTGTCAGACGATGAGATCGGCCAGATCATGCGTTCGCGAAACTCCACCGTGCAGATGCTGCGCCGCCGCGAAGAGGAATTGGAAAAGGCCCTCACGCGATTGGAAACCGCCAAACGCTCGATGGTCGATCAGGACCGCCTCGCCAGCCTTGGCCAACTCAGTGCGGGAGTGGCCCACGAGCTGAATACGCCCGTGGCCGTCCTCCAGGGCTCGATCGAAAAGTTGCTCGAAACGATCGACGCCCCGCAAGCCCGCGCCCGCCTGGAACGTATGCAGCGCGTCGCGGCACGGCTTCGGTCGATCAGCGAAGGCCTACTCGATTTCGCACGTGTCCGCAAACAGAAAAACGAGCCCGTCAAGATCCGCCCGCTGGTCGACGAGGCCTGGAGCCTCCTCGCCCTCGACGATAACTCCAACGCAGCGGCCTTCGTCAATGAGGTGCCTGCGAACTGCATCGTCACCGGCAACCCGGACCGCCTGATTCAAGTTTTTGTGAACATCCTCCGAAACGCCCTGCAAGCCGCGCCCGCAACCAACGGCCAAATCCGCGTCAGCGCCACTCCGTTCCCGGCCACAGCCGGCCGCTGGTGGTCGATCGCCGTCGACGACAACGGCCCCGGCATCCCCGAACATGTGCTCCCCGAGATCTTCGACGCTTTCATCACGACCCGCCTGGACTCCCGCGGCACCGGCCTCGGCCTCACCGTCTCCGAGGGCATCATCCAGCAGCACGGCGGCGCGATCAGCGCGTCCAACATCAAAGGCGGTGGCGCGCGTATCGAAATTCGTCTGCCCGAGGCGGGTTAACGGCGACGCGCGGCAGCTCCACGCCATCGTTAATTGCGGATTTCCTCGATCAACCGACCGGCGCCCCATCCACCTTTTTCACCGGCGCCTGTGGCGGGAACCCGCTGCCGGAATGCCGCGGGATCCAGAACCGCAACGGCCCTTTCGCCTTCCCATGCATCCTTACATTCGGCCCCGCGTGCGACCCATCTCCCATATCCGCGCGCGCTTCTTCGTGCTTCGCCAGCAACTGTTTCACCACCGCCGGATTCGCCGCCGCTACATTTTTCGACTCTCCGATATCCGCCGCTAAGTCGTACAACTCTCCATTTGTGTGTAATTTCCACTTACCATGCCGAACCGCCAGCAACTTGTTCGCATGATAGAAATAAAACGTCTCGTGCCCCGATTTCCCGGGACCCGCCAGCAACGCCGATAAGTCGCGGCCGTCGATTTTGCGGTCGCGCGGGACATCGCCGCCCGCCAAGGCCGCGAAGGTCGGCAACACATCCATATTTGAAACGATGTCGTCGTTGACCCGCCCCGGCTTGATCTTTCCAGGCCACCACGCCAGCGCCGGCACGCGAACTCCGCCTTCCCACGTGCTGCCTTTGTTTCCCCGTAGCGGCGTATTGATCGCCCTCGGCGTGCCGCCGTTGTCGCTCAGAAAGATCACCAACGTATTTCGGGGAACCGCCTTCAATATTTCGCCAACCGACCAGTCGATCTCCGCCACCGAGTCATGATACAGATCCTTGCCCGTCTTTCCGCGCCAAGCCGCCCCGGCCGCCAAAGGCCCATGCACCATCGTGTGCGGCAGATAAAGGAAGAATGGCCGGGCGGCGTTGTTCTTAATAAACTCCAGAGCTTCGCGCGTGTAATCGGCAGTTACAAAATCCTGATCCGTCACTTCGCGAACTAACTTGTCGTTTCGCAACAGCGGCAAAGGCGGGTGTGGATAATCCTGCGCCGGTCCAGGTTTCTGCGCCGGCCGCATGTCGTTGGAATACGGCAGGCCATAGTACGAATCGAATCCTTGCTTGGTCGGCAAGAACTCCGGCTGATCGCCCAGATGCCACTTACCGATGCACGCCGTCACATACCCGCGTTGCTTCAGCACCTTCGCAACGGTCGTCTCGTTCGGGTTCAGTCCGTGCCAATCGCCAGGCATCAACACCGCGTGCCACGATCCAAACGACAACCCCACACGCTTCGGATAACAGCCGGTCATCAGAGCCGCCCGCGACGGCGAGCACACCGGCGCCGCATACCAGGACGTAAACCTCAGGCCCTCGCGAGCCATCCGCGCGAGGTTCGGCGTGTAGTTCACCTCCGCCCGATAGGGTTCAATATCGGCGTACCCCATGTCGTCACAAGTGATCAACACAAAATTCGGCACGCGCGCCCGCGACTGCGCGGTGGCGGCCATGCTAGAGAGAAACAATCGGCGCGTCAGCATCGGCGAGAAGTATACAATACCCAACATGCTCCGGGTTTGGTTCCTCTTGTCGATCGCCGCGATGGCGCAGAAGCCCGATCTCCATCACTACCCCATCCAGATCCCGCGCCTGACGGCGCTCGTCACCGTCGACGGCGATCTCTCCGAATGGAAATCCCGCGCCCACAACGATGGCGTCTGGGACATCGCCCGCCTACAACACACGCCCTGGTACGACGCCGCTCGCAACCGGCTAACTTTGCACGGCAACGAACCCGATCCCGAACTCGACTTATCCGCCCGATATTACACGGCTTGGGATTCGACTTATCTCTACTTAGGCGCCGAAGTTACCGACAACGTAAACGATGTCGCCGATCCCTCCCACGAGCTCAAACGCTGGTATTACAAGGACGCCATCTGCTGGTTCATCGAAGCCCCGCGCCTTGCCGCAACCAAGAACTTTGGCGAGGCCGATAACGCGTTCTGCTTTGTGATCGACACGCGCAAACCGCCTTACGGCGCGTGGTGGCGTCACGGCGCACCCGGCAAGACCTACATTGAAGAACCGATTCCGCAAGACGCGGTCGCGTACACCATTCGCATGCGGGACCAAGGCTTCGTCCTTGAAGCCCGCGTCCGGGTGGACCAAACGCTCGCTAAATCAACGCCCCAGTGGCGCGCGCCTCGCGCCGGGGATGTTTACGGACTTGAAATTGTACACACCGATCCCGACGGCGGCGACTACGGCGGGCACTTCATTATTTACGGACGCGGCGACGACGACTCCACCTGGGGCCGCGCCGAATTAGTCGAACCAATCGAACCGGTGGAAAGAAAACCGAAATGATCCTACGCTTTATTCTCGCTAGCGCCTGCCTTGCGGCTCAGGACGCCCGCGACTTATTCCAGAAACAATGCAGCGTCTGCCATGGCGACGGCCATGGCACCGAGCGCGGGCCCAACCTGGCCAACAATCGAAAAGTCCGCGCGGCGTCGAACCCGGAGTTACTCGCAATCATCCGGGACGGCGTCCCCTCGCGGGGCATGCCAGCCTTCGCGCTCCCGCCGACGGACCTCGACACCTTGACCAAGCTCGTCCGCTCACTCTCGGCTCCCGCGGCCGATAGCGCCGTCACGGGCGACATCGCCAAGGGCAAAGCCCACTTCGACCGCGCCTGCGCCGGCTGCCACATGGTCTTCGGCAAAGGCGGCCTGAACGGCCCCGACCTATCTAACGTCGGCCGCGAAATGACTATCGAAGAGCTGACCGAGGCCGTACAAAAGCCCGCGGCGCGCATCAAAACCGGTTATCAGATGGCGACGGTCCGATTAAAGAACGGCCAGTCCGTGCGAGGATTCGTCCGCAACCAGAGTCGTTACAACATCCAGCTTCAAGACTCGGCCGGCCGCTTCCACTTGCTCAATCGCGAGGAAACCACGCAAGTCTCGCTCGACGCGACCACGACCATGCCCGCTCCTTCAGGCGACACCGCCGACGTGATCGCCTATTTGGCCAAACTATCCGGCGCTTCCACTGGTTTGGTGAAGGAGTCCGGCCCCTCCTTTGCCCGCATCGCCAATCCACCGGCCGGCGACTGGGCCACTTATCACGGACCGATTACCGGCAACCGCCATTCGGCGCTTACTGAAATCAATCCCTCCAATGTTTCGAAGTTAGTCCTGAAATGGGTCTTTCCGATCAACCACAACGTGCTGGAAGTTACTCCGCTTGTCGTCGACGGCGTGATGTACGTCAGCGGCCCGAATCAGGTCTTCGCCATCGACGGCCGCTCCGGCCGCACGATCTGGCACTATCAACGCGCGCGTTCGCCGGAGGCCAAGGGCGACCCCGCCAAGGGCACCAACCGCGGCGTCGCGATCCTCGGCGATCAGGTCTTTCTTGTCACCGACAACGCTCGGTTGCTCAGCATCCACCGCGCCTCCGGCCAGCTACTCTGGGGGCGCCGCATCACCGAAGGCGTCACCGACTCCCGTAATCTCGGCAACACCGCCGCACCCCTTGTTGTTAACGATCTCGTCGTCGCCGGCGTCTCCGGCGGCGACCTCGGAGCGCGCGGATTTCTCGACGCCTACAAAGCCTCCACCGGCGAGCGCGTCTGGCGTTTCTGGACCGTCCCCGCCCCCGGCGAGAAACTCTCGGAGACCTGGCGTGGCACCGCGCTCGCTCAATTCGGCGGCGGCGGCGCGACTTGGATGACCGGCACCTTTGACCCTCCGACCCAAACTGTCTATTGGGGGACTGGAAATCCCTATCCCTCCATGAACGGCGATGAACGCCTCGGCGACAACCTATACTCCGACTCGGTGATCGCGCTCGACGCGGCCACGGGAAAGTTGAAATGGTATTACCAATTTACGCCCCATGACTTATACGACTGGGACGCCGGTCAGACGCCGCTGTTAGTCGACCGCAAATACAAGGGCCGTGATCGCAAGTTACTCATTCAGGCCAACCGCAACGGATTCCTCTATGTCTTCGACCGGACCAACGGCGAATTGCTTCTCGCCGATAAGTTCGTCGACAAGCTTACTTGGGCCAAAGGCATCGGCAAGGACGGACGGCCCATTGTCATCCCTGGCCTCGAACCGATCCACAGCGGGACCAAGGTTTGCCCGAACGTTCTCGGCGCGACGAACTGGCCCTCGATGGCCCACAACCCCGACACAAATCTCTTCTATCTGATGACCCGCGAGGCCTGCGGCATTTACGTCAAACCGCCAAGCTAGAACCCGAAGCCGCAGCCGCTCGAACCGGGCCAGATGTTCCTACGGGCGATCGATATCGAGACCGGCAAGCGCGTCTGGGAAGTTCCGCAGATCGGCCCCGCCGATAGCTGGGGCGGCGTCCTATCAAGCGGCGGCGTTATCTTCTTCGGCGAAGACAGCGGCGCGCTCGGCGCCGTCGACGCCAAGACCGGCAAGGATCTTTGGCACATTCAAACCAACGCTTCCGCCGCGCTCGGCGATGGCCACAGTTGGCGCTCGTCGCCGATGACCTACACGGCGGGTGGGCGTCAGTTCATCGCGTTCGCCGCCGGACCGAATATACTTGCCTTTGGCCTGCCATGACGCCCGCCAAAGCCACCATTGAGCAAATCCGCGCCCGCTTCGACGCCGACGTCGAGCGCTTCTCCAACCTCGACACCGGCCAGATGTCGACGCAGGACGCGGCGATTGTGCTTGAAATGATCGCCAACGCGGCGCGCCGTGTCACTCCGAACGCCAAGGATCTGCTTGATCTCGGCTGCGGCGCCGGCAACTTCAGCCTCAAACTCTCACAAACGGCTCCTTTCGAAAAAATTACGCTCGTCGACCTCTCCGCCAACATGCTCGACCGGGCTGTCGAACGTCTCACGCCCACCGGCGCCGAAATTCACGTCGAGCAGTCCGACATCCGCGACATCGACCTCGAACCGGAATCGCACGATCTCATCGTCGCCGCGGCCGTTCTCCACCACCTTCGCACCGAACTCGAATGGGCGACCACGTTTCGCCGCCTCTTTCAAACATTGAAGCCCGGCGGCAGTCTTTGGATCTGGGATTTGATCGAGCACGACATCCCGGGACTGCAAGAAGAGATGTGGCATCGTTATGGCGAATACCTCGCGTCGCTCAAAGACGCCTCGTATCGCGACCAGGTTTTCGCATATATTGCTTACGAGGACTCTCCGCGCAGCGTCGCGTTTCAACTGCATCACTTGCGCGCCGCCGGATTCAAGGCGGACCTCGTTCACAAGAGCGGCTGCTTCGCGGCCATAGGAGCATGGAAACCATGAAACGCCGGGACTTCTTTCAACGCGCCACCGCCGCTGCCGGCGGTGGCGCCCTTTCTGCAAGCCGCCGCGCAGGTCGGCCGGAGCGGCAACCTGAAAATCACCGATGTAAAGATATTTCTTGTCGGCGCCGGATCGCGGAACTACTGCTTCGTCAAAATCGACACCGACCAGGGCATTCACGGCATCGGCGAAGCCTACTCGTGCGGCCCCGATGAGGCGGTCGCCGCCGTCGTCAAGGATTTCAAAGGCTGGCTCGTCGGCCAGGATCCACGCAACGTCGAGCACCTCTATTCGATGATGGTCAACTTCACCCGATTCCCCGGCGGTCTCGTCGTCAACGCCGCCATCAGCGGCATTGAACATGCGCTGTGGGACATCGCCGGTAAAGCAGCCGGACTGCCCGTCTACATGCTGCTCGGCGGCAAGGTCCGCGAGAAGATTCGTCTCTATCAAAGCGCCGGCGGCCGCGATCCGCAGCAGTGCGCCGAATCCGCCAAACGCATCGTCGAGAAGTATGGATACACGGCCATCAAGATGCGGCCGCAGCCCGATGGCGACAACAGCAAACCGTACAACGAAATTACGCGAGGCGCCGCGGCGCGGGTGAAAGCGGTTCGCGATGCGCTCGGCCCCGATGTCGATATTGGTTGCGATATTCACGCCCGTTTCTTTGAAGTGACTCGCGCCGCGCGGCTCGCCAAAGCGATCGAACCTTACAACCCGATGTGGCTTGAAGAACCGATCCGCCCCGAGAATGAGAAGGCGATGGTCAAGCTTTCCGAGCGCGTGTCGATTCCTCTGGCCAGCGGCGAGTGCAACTACATGCGGCACGAGTTCCGGCGTCTGCTCGACCTCCAGGCGCTCGATATTATTCAGCCCGATATCTGTCTTTGCGGCGGGATTATGGAAATGAAGAAGATCGCGGCCATGGCCGAGGCGCACTACGTCACCGTCGCTCCGCACAATCCGATGGGCCCGCTCGCTACGGCCGTCAATGTCCACTTCGCGGCGTCGACGCCCAATTTTTTCATCCTCGAATATCACGCCGACGACGAAGCGCCGCGCAAGGACTTGCTCAAGGAACCGCTGCCGATGAAGGACGGCTACATCCCGGTGCCCACCAAACCCGGATGGGGCGTCGAACTCAACGAAGAGGCTTTCGCCAAGTACCCGCCCAAAGCCTGGCATCGCGGTTTCGACTACGGCGCCGATGGCAAGGTTGGATACATCTAGTCCGTAGCTCTAACAGAACTTCCGGGGCGAAGCTGGCGTCGTGCCTGCTTCTACTCGCCTAGAAATCGGTATCGAAGATCGCGTCGGCGTCCTCCTGACTTACTAGTTGTTGGTGGCCGGCGACGAATTCGCAGAGATATTCGCGGCTGAAGACGGTCTGGCCCATGGCGACGCGTTCGCGGGCGAGGAATTTGACACTGATGCGCGGGCAGTCGTCGGCGGTGGCTTTGACGATTTTCCAGTCTTCCGGGCGGTTGAGCCAGGTTTTGTAGAAGAAGCCTCGTTGCGGGCCGGCGGTGCTCATGATCCAGAGCGTTCCGTTGGATGTCGCCAGCATCGGCGTCACGGTTTGGAACATTTCGTCCTTGACGTAAGCGGATTCGTCGATGATGATTAGCGACGGCGCGGAGTAGCAGCGCACCTTTTCCGGGTTTTGCGGCACCGGGATAATGCGGGCGCCGTTGGGCAGCGTGAAACCTTCGCCGTCGGGTTCTGCTTTGAGGCCGAGTTGCGCGGCGAACTCCTTGCATTTGCGGGCGAGCTCCTTCGACTGGCGCTTGCAGGCGCTGGCGAAGATGATGAATGCGTTCTTTGTCGTCAGCGCGTGGTGGAGCGCTTTGGCGGCGGCGATCGTCGACTTACCCCATTGGCGCGTGCAAAGTAACAAGACGCGGTCTTCGGTGGCGTCGAGAGCTTCGGCTTGTAACCGGTCGGGGGTAAGTTGTAAGTTACTCGCGATCCACTCGGAGGCCGTTCCGTTGAAAGTCAACATCGTTGGTTGGGGAAGGTGCGCTTCCTCGCGGTCGCGCCTCTGTTGGGCCGGTTGGCCGGCGTTTAGGCACACGTCTCCTGTGTGACTTGGTGAGACTTCAGCCGCCGACGTAAATTTGGGTCTATTTTTGCCGAGAAGGCTCATTTTCGACGTGGCACACTACCCTCCTGGGGCTTGTTGGACACGCTCTGCACAGGTTTTTTGTCCGGCGGCGGCTCGGCCGCGGCGGGTTGGGAGGGTTCCGGGACCTCCTCGGTTCCTAACTCGATGATTTCATTCATGACCTGGGAGGCTTCGAGGGAAACCGGGAGGGCCTGCATCTTGCGGATAATGTCCATGATCCGGTTGATTTCGCGGGTGTAATGGCGTGCGCGGGCCTCGAGTTTGGCCACTGTTTTCGACGATTGCTCGGCGAGGAGATGGAGTTCGCCGGGGTCGCGCTGGACGGAGGACTGTTGGCCGACCAGCCACATCTCGCGATCGATGTCTGTGTTGGCGAGATTGCTGAGACGATGGGCGCGCCAGATGGCGTCGGCGAGCAGACCGACCATGGCGGCTTCGGCCATGTTGCGGGGATTGAACTGGTCGTTGAGAGCGGTGAGGACGGCCGCGTACTGGATCTGGTTTTCGTGGTCGAAGGTGGAGATGTGGGCGACCCACATGCCGTGTTTGACGCTGGCTTGGCGGCAGCGTTGGAGGCCTTCGGGCGTTTTCGGGCCCGTGGACTTGGACCCGTTGATACGGGCCTGGTCGGCTTTGGACAACTTTTCGTTTTCCATGATTTACTCCTGAAAATGCGAAGGGCCCCGGACACGTTTTGGTGTCTGAGGCCCTTCTACACTTTCAGAGTAGCAGGCGTTTCCAAATTTTCAGGGGGGTGGTGGCGGCGGGATGGAATCTAAGTTATTGATTCCGTTCGGCTGAAAAATATTTTCGAGTGCTGTGAACGGACTTTACCACAGTTGTAGTGTTTGCTCAAAGTGCAAGCAATATGTTTTTTTCAGTGTTTTATGTGTTTTCTCGTTCGCTTCGGCGGCACGAGTGGGAATACGATTATATTAGATTCTTGAATCAAAGATTCTAAATCAGAGTACTTCAACATTTTGAGGTTAGGCTGCGAGTAATTTGACGATCTCCTCGATGGCGCGATCGGCCTTGTAGTAGGCGTTTTCGAGTTGGCTGTG
>VFZW01000008.1 GCA_016871055.1 Acidobacteriota bacterium | reverse complement strand
TTGCCAATCCGTCCAGACCGCCGCCAACCAGGCCCACAGGAATCGATCCGCAGCCGTCAGCTTCGGCCGCTTCACCGAGCGTTGCAGAACACCGAGTTGATGGTGGAGGGCCAGAATCTCAAGCTGAAGCGCCGTTCGCTGGCGAAAGAAAGCCAAGAATGCCGACACCAGCCCCACCAACGGAGGCGAACAAGGGAATCGAAGGAAGAAGGGCAACCCTCACTTTATCAGCAACTTCGGGATTTTCGAGAACCATAATCGCGGCAAGCCGAATGCTTGCTTGGCGGGGGCACGGGCGGCGGCCACTCCATGGATACTTTTTGTCGACGCTGATACTTGGTGTGAACCCGGGTTTGTCAACGCGCTGGCCGCAAGGGCCGAAGCTCGGGGGCTCGGCATGGCGAGCGTCTTTCTACGCAACGACTGCAAAACCTGGGCCGAGCGCGTTCTTCTGCCATACGCGTTCGGCCTGTACTTTTGCGGGGTCGACGCGCAGCGAGTGCAGGACACGGAGACCTCCGACGCGCTGGCCAACGGCCAATGCCTGCTTGTTCGGGCCGACGCCTATTGGGCGATCGGCGGCCATGGCGCGGTAATTGACAGTGTGATTGAAGATATTGCGCTGGCGGCCGCGATGAAGGCGCCCGGAACCACCCAGGGGATCTTTCGTGCCCCGCGTATCGGGGCTGTGCGAATGTACGACTCGCTGTCTGCCATATGGAGCGGTTTCTTGAAGAACTCGTTCCGTTTCGTTCGAGCGCAGCCGAGGACCGGCCTTCAGGTGATGGCGGCGTCGATATTGCTAACGTCCTACTTACCGTTACTCGTCTGGCTGGCACTGAACGGCGCCTGGATTTGGGCGGCGCTCGTGTTGCTTGCTCCACCCGCGCTGTTGTGGCGTTGGTATGAGGAGTCTTCTCCGCGCGTGCTGTCGCCAATTGCGATCTATCTGTTTCAGTTGATCGCGCTTCATGCCATGGCGCTCGCTATCTTCCGCTCGCGTACGTCATGGAAGGGCCGGTGTGTCTGACGCACCCGACTATGGGGTCCCATGGCCAGTGCTGGTTGGGCTGACGCACAATCTGCGCACCGGGGAGCCGAAGAATATATGCGATTTCACGGCGGCTATCGTGAGGCGAATGCCCTCTGCGCCGAGAGTGGAAGGTATCGAAAATTTGCCGGCGGATCCGCGATTTATCCTGGCTGCCAATCACTATCAGCGGAAGGGACTTTGGATCCTGCATACTGCGGCAGCATTGACGCAGGCGCTGGCGGCTCGGTACAAACTGCCGGATCCGCCGATGCGTTGGCTCGTAACGGCGAATTGGCCGCGCTGGCGATTTCTGGGCAGTTCGGTAGCCTCGCCCGGAGATCTTGTCCTCCCGCGCGTCGCCAAGGTCCTCCAATGTTATCCCGTACCGTTCGCGGGTACGGATCCTGGCGCGACAGCAAGAAGTTATTTGCGGCTGCGCCGTGATTTACCGAGTGTTCCTTGCCCGGTGGGCATTTTCCCTGAAGGCGCTGCCGGCACAGCCGAGAGTATCGGGGAACCTCTTCCGGGCGTTACCCGTTTGATGCAACATCTCGGCCGACCGGTAGTGCCTGTAAGAGTGGCGGAAACGGCGGGGAAGCTAATTCTCCGCTTTGGCCGTGAAACCTCTCCCGAGTTAATTATGGCGTCGATCCGAGCTCTATAACGTAACGCCGGCGAGACGGTTTTCCAATCGCGCTCGAATTGCGGTTCGAGCCCGCATCAGCCGGCTCTTTGCCGCCGCCACTGAAATGCCGAGCTGTTTGGCGGCCTCATGTACTGGAGTGCTGTTCAGATCGACGAGAGTGAGCACACTACGGAACAATGGCGGGACTCGTTGCATTTCGTGGCGGACGATTTGAATGAGCTCTTCGCGAGCCATCGATTCTTCGGCGGTAGGCTGGGCGTCGGAAGGCTCAAGAGTGCGTGTTTCACCGTTCTGTTCGAATTCGAACGAAATCGCCGCTGGCGAGCGTTTCAGTTTCCGGAGCCGCATCAGGCACTGATTCACAACCACCGTTGTGATCCAGGTCGAAAACTTCGAGTCTTCGCGGAAGTTTGCGATCTGCCGCCAAGCGTTCAGATAGGCAGATTGCAACTGGTCTTGCACTTCGTCCGAGTCGCGCAGAATAGACCGGGCCGCACGCATTGCGTAGGGCCGAGTCCGTTGGATCAACTCCGCGAACGCCTCGCCGTCTCCCGCCTTCGCGAACGCGATTAACGCCTGTTCAGTCATCTTCGAGTACGGTTGGTCAGCCATACAGACTAAGACGCTGCCGCAAGCCGCCAGATTCACTGTCACAAAAACCCGTTTCACTCAGGGTTAAATAAAGTCGTCAGTGTTCACTGAGGCTGAAACGAGTTGATGTTTCGAAGTACAAAAGCGGCGTAGTCCGGGCGGTCGCCGGCTACGCGATGGTAATAGCTGGCTAGGATGTCATCGCCGTGGACCAGGAACATACCCGGCATCTGGAAGAGATCGCCGTCGAAGAGTCCGATTCCATGGCGATCGCGGAGTACTGCGAGCATGCCCTGTGCGAATGCCGTCGGCCCGAGAATGCGCAGCAAGTTGCCGCGCATTAGGCCGAATTTTCGGTAAAGACGCCGCTCGGCATCGGAGGCGACGGAAATCCCAGGCACGGGACGGATAGAGCCTTCCGAACTGTGATGTACGAGAATGATTCGCACGCCTCGTCGGTCTAGTTCCGGCTTGGCGGCCGCCAAATCCGCGAGCGCCTGCTTGCAGAACGGGCAGCCGGCGTGGCGAAGAAACACCAGAAGGGACGGGGTGTTGTTGACGATGCGGCTTAACGGGATCCCGTCTTCGGTGCGGTGGCCTTCGAAAAGGCCGCGCAGACTGCCGATTCCCGCGCCGCGCACGGCGCTTTCCACACCGTGACTATCGGCGTCGATCACGCGCCAGAGCAACAAAAGCGGGATGATCCACACGGCGTTGAACACATGGAACGCCAGCGCCTCGGCCGCGATCGCGGCGACCAGCAGCGGCTTTTGGCCGCGCGGGTCCCGCGACGCCAGCCAGAAGCCTATCGCCAATGGCAGGGTCGTGATAGGCGGTAGCCAGATCGCAGCCAAGGTGTGCGAAGCAGCAGCCAGTCGCAGAAATCGAGGTTTCCAATTTGCGGACATACGCCGGTTCGATAGGTCCGATGCTGCCCGATCGCGCCGCGGCGCTAATTATTTTCGGCGGGGAGAACGCGCTCGGCGACCAGGCGCTTCAACTCATCAAGCCCCGCGCCGGTGGCGCTCGAAATGCGAAGGAAGGGAAGGCCGTGCTCGTTCGCGATGGCCTCGACGGCGTTTACGCGGTCGTCGTCCTGGGCGGCGTCGATCTTGCTGGCGACGACCACCATGGGTTTTGAAGCCAATTCTTCACTGTAGCTGGCCAATTCGTTCTGGATGATTTCAAAATCGCGTTTGGGGTCGCGGCCGGTGATATCGCTGACGTCGACCAAATGAACGAGCAGGCGGGTCCGCTCGATATGGCGCAGAAATTGGATGCCGAGGCCGTGTCCCTCATGCGCGCCTTCGATCAGACCGGGAATATCGGCGACCACAAAGCTGCGTTCGTTGGGCAACTGCACAACGCCGAGGTTCGGTTCGAGCGTTGTAAACGGGTAGTCGGCGATTTTCGGGCTCGCCGCGGAGATGCGGGAAATGAGCGTTGACTTGCCCGCATTCGGAAAACCAACGAGACCGACATCAGCCAGAAGTTTCAGCTCCAGCCGGAAGAGACGCTGTTCGCCGGGGAAGCCCTGTTCGTGCTCCGTCGGCGCCTGATGCCAGGGCTTAGCATAGCGGGCGTTGCCTTTTCCGCCCCGGCCGCCCTTGGCAGCCATCCATTTCTGTCCGGGCTCGGTAAAGTCGTGGAGAAGTTTGGCGGTGTCCCAATCGTATACAACTGTGCCGACGGGGACTTCGACCTCGATGCTTTCGCCCTCCCGGCCGGTGCAATTGGACCCCTCGCCGTGCCGGCCGCGTTCGGCCTTGTGCTCGGGGTTGTAACGGAGGTGGAGCAGCGTATTGTGGTGCTGTGACGCGACTAGATAGACGTTACCGCCGCGGCCGCCGTCGCCGCCGGATGGCCCGCCCTTGGCGACAAACTTCTCGCGGCGAAACGCCATACAACCGTTGCCGCCGTCGCCGGCCTTGACCATCACTTTTACTTCATCGATGAACATATTGTGTGTACGAACAAAAAAGAGCCGCCGGAGTACGGCGGCTCAAATCGGAGGTTGCGCGAAAACCAGTGTAGGCTAGGCGGTCGCGATCGAAATAAACTTGCCCATGCGGCCTCGGTCTTTGAAGACCACAATGCCGGGAACGCGGGCGTACAAGGTGTCGTCCTTGCCGCGGCCGACGTTTTCGCCAGCTTTGTAGGGAGTACCGCGTTGGCGAACGAGGATCGAGCCGCCCGTGACCGTTTCGCCGCCGAAGCGCTTAACGCCCAGCCGTTGCGCGTTGGAATCGCGCCCGTTCTTAGATGAACCTAAACCTTTTTTGGATGCCATGACGAGTTCTCCTTACGCCTCGATCCCGGTGACGGTGACCTGGGTGAAATTCTGGCGGTGGCCGATCGTCTTTTTGTACTGCTTCTTGCGCTTGAACTTGAAGACGATGACCTTTTCGCCGCGCCCGTGGGCGTCGATCTTCGCGGTGACCTTCGCACCCGCGCCGCCCGACACTTCGCCGGCTTCGTTGACGACCGCCACTACCTTATCGAATGTGAAATCCGCGCCCGGCTCTCCGGCGAGCGACTCGACCTTCACGGTCGTGCCCGGGGCGACACGATACTGCTTGCCGCCGGTTTCGATCACTGCGTACATTGCTAAACCTCTGGGAAATCCTGATTGGAATGACGAACGGGGAACCACTTACGGGAGGGCAGAAGCGGGGGGATGCACACCATAAGCGCACGCGGACTTGGCCCGCAACTTCTCATCTTACCGCGAAGGGGCCGGTTCCGCAACCCGGGGGATTTTCTCACACAAGATGAGCCTGAGGGAAGCGGGTCCTCAGGTCGGTAAGAAGTGAGTTGGTTGACGCCCGGATAAGGGTACCGGTGTCGGGTGGCATCGGCTGTCTTTCAGGACCGAGCCGTTTTCGTCGCGCACGAATTCCAACTCGGAAACTCCCTCCACGATCGAATTCTGCTCTGGCGTCGAATCGTGCACCGCACAGGTCACGGCTTCTTCTCACCCGCCGCCCACGAAATGCACAATCTCGATGCGCGCCCCATCGTTGAGCGTCGTTTCGGGCCAGCGTGGGGCCTTGATAATCACCCGGTCCAGTTCGACCGCGACGCGGTCTGGCGTTATCGCGAGCGCTTCGAGTAGGGTCAATATCGTAGTGCCTTGGGCAACGTTGCGGGGAGTACCGTTTACAACAATCTCAATCATTTTTGTTTCGAATCTGGTCTCGGTGGAGTGGTTCCTGCCAAACCGGAATTTGACGTGGGTCTCCTCCGCTCATTATATTTTGAAGAGGGTCCTCTTCCGCCCTCCAACCCCACCGAATGCCCACATCCCTCCCTGAAAGTTATTTTCCCGTTCTGTTGGCGTGGATATTCGCCATCCTGAACGCAACCGGCGTGATCCTGACGGGCGCCGCACTCGGTAAGCGAATCCGAAACAAGTTCAAAGACATGCCGTACGAATCCGGCATGGCGCCGATCGGCTCGGCCAAAGAACGCTTCAGCGTCAAGTTCTACATGGTCGCGATGCTGTTCATCCTGTTCGACATTGAAGCTGTGTTCCTCTATCCGTGGGCCATTGTTTACCGCGATCTCAAATGGTTCGGATTTGTAGAAATGGTCATCTTCATCGTGCTGGTGTTAGCGGGTTACATCTACATCTACAAGAAGGGCGTGATGAACTGGTCGCACGCCGAGGACATCGAACGGCAAGCCGCTGCGGGGACGTTGCGCAAGAATCCGACACTGGAGAAACTCGACCATGCTGCCTGAGAACTTGCTGGACCCCTCGCTGGTCTTGAACACGTCTACCGCTCTCGACGAACTGACGCTGGAAATTGTTCCGGAAAAAATTTTGGAAGCCCTGCGCGCGCTGAAGACGCAGAAGTTTGAGCGCTTTGTTTCCGTCACGGCCGTCGATCGGTATCCGATGGAGCCGCGCTTCGAGGTCGTCTATCACATGCAGTCAGTGGCGCGGAACCTGCGCGTGCGGCTGAAGTGCCGTGCAACCGGCGACAACCCAAAGATTGCGTCCGCGACCGTTGTGTACGCGGCGGCCAATTGGTACGAGCGCGAAGCGTTCGATTTGTTTGGCATCAATTTCGAAGGGCATCCGAACCTGACCCGGATCATGATGCCCGATTTCTGGCAAGGCCATCCGTTGCGGCGGGACTACCCCGTGCACGGCCACAAGTACGACTACAAGAGTGAATAAAGAGGAGTTGGGCCACCCTCTTCTCGCGCAGCGACGAACCCGTAATACAGGGGAAGCCCTACAACCATGAGCCACACGATCCCAGCGGAACCCGAAGAAAAACAAAGCAGCCACACGCGGCGCATGACCCTAAACATGGGTCCGCAGCACCCGTCGACGCACGGTGTGTTGCGCGTGGTACTGGAGTTGGACGGGGAATCGATTTTCAAAGCGACGCCGGACATCGGCTTCTTGCACACGGGCATTGAGAAGCAGTGCGAGGCGTTGAACTGGCATCAGGTGATCACGCTGACCGATCGCGTCGACTACCTGGCCAACCTCTCGAACAACCTCTGCTACAGCTTGGCTGTTGAGAAGTTGCTCCAGATGGAGATTCCGCCGAAGGCCCAGTACCTGCGTGTTTTGCTCGCTGAGCTGACACGCATCAATAGCCACTTGGTCTGGCTGGGAACACACGCGCTCGACATCGGCGCGATGACGGTGTTCTTCCTCTGCTTCCGCGAGCGCGAAGACATTCTCCGCTTGTTCGAGATGTTCTCGGGCCAACGCCTGATGACGTCCTACATTCGAATCGGCGGGCTGGCGCTGGAGCCTCCGCGCGGTTGGGAAAAGCGCGTGAAGACCTTTATCGACGGGTTGCCGAGCAAGATCGACGAATACGAATCGCTGCTGAACACGAATCCGATCTGGCTGAAGCGAACCAAGGGCGTGGGCAAGATCTCGGTCGAAGAAATGCTTGAGATCGGCTTGACCGGGCCGTGTATCCGTGGCGCGGGCATTCCGTTCGACGCCCGCAAGATGACGCCCTATTCGAGCTACGAGAAGTTCCAGTTCGAAGTGCCGACCTCAACCGATAACGACGTGTACGCGCGGTACGAATGCCGTGTGCGCGAGATGCGCGAGTCGGCCAAAATCGTGCAGCAGGCCATGGCCGGGATACCGGAAGGCCCTGTGCAAGCCGATGCGCCGAAGGCGGTGCTGCCGGAACGCGAGCGGATGAAGACGCAGATGGAGTCGCTGATCTATCACTTTAAGATTGTGACGGAAGGCATCAGCGTACCGGCCGGCGAAGTATTTCAAGTGGTCGAGTCGCCGCGCGGCGAACTCGGCTATTACGTGGTCAGCGATGGGACGGCGAAACCGCTTCGGGTGCACATGCGCACGCCGAGCTTCGGCAATCTGCAAGGGCTGCCGAATATGATCGAGAGCCGGGGCATCGCGGATTCGATCGCGATCATGGGAAGTTTGGATTTCGTACTGGGAGATTGCGACCGATGACGTTTTCCCCGCAATTGGAAGCCCGCTTCGCGGAGCTGTTGACGCATTATCCGGAAGGCCGGCAACGCGGCGCGTTGATACCGATGCTGATGTACGCGCAGGACGAGATTGGCGCGGTGACGCAGGAGTTGATGGAAGAGTTGGCCAAGCGGCTGGGCATCACGACTCTGCAGGTCGATGAGGTCACCGGCTACTACTCGATGCTGCACAAGAAGCCGCAGGGCAGGTACCACCTACAGGTTTGCACGAACGTGGCTTGCATGCTGCGTGGCGGCGCCGAATTGTACGACCACGCTTGCAAGAAGCTGAATCTTGGACACAAGCAGACGGCGGCGGACGGAAAGTTCTCGCTCGAAGAAGTCGAATGCATCGGCGCGTGTTCGTGGGCGCCGGCGATTCAGGTCAACTACGACTTCCATCACGAAGTGACCACCGGCAAGCTGGACGAGATCCTGGAGGGACTGAAGTGAAGCTCTACAACGAACCGAGTCCGTTAGAGACAAGAGTCATCTCCAAGCGGTTTGGCACGCAGAACTCATGGCGGGTCGATACGTATCTGGCGACGGGCGGCATGCAGGCGTTCAAGAAAGCCTGCGAGATGACGCAGGATCAGATTATCGATGAAGTGAAGGCTTCGTCGCTACGAGGCCGCGGCGGTGCGGGATTCCCGACGGGCATGAAGTGGAGCTTCGTGCCGCGGCAAAGCGAGTTGCCGAAGTACATCGTCGTCAACGCGGATGAATCCGAACCGGGCACCTGCAAAGACCGGCTTCTGATGGAGCACGATCCGATCCAGATGGTCGAGGGCATTCTGATCGCCGCGAAAGCGGTCGGCGCTTCAAAGGGATGGGTCTACATTCGCGGCGAGTACCGCTACCTGATCGATCACATGGACGCGGTGATGAAGGAGTGCTACGAGCGAAACCTGCTGGGCAAAAACATTCTTGGCACGGGATTCGATTTCGATCTCTACACGCAGACCGGCGCGGGCGCTTACGAGTGCGGCGAAGAATCGGCGCTGCTCGAATCGCTCGAAGGCAAGCGCGGCGTGCCTCGGATTCGTCCGCCGTTCCCGGCAGTTAGCGGCGCGTTCCAATGCCCGACGGTGTTGAACAACGTCGAGACGTTTTCGACGGTGCCCGCGATTCTCAATGGCGGCGGCAAGTGGTACGCGGAACTCGGCACGCCCCGCAATGGCGGTACGCGGCTGGTGTGTCTGGCGGGTCATGTGAACAAGCCGGGTGTATACGAAGTTCCGCTGGGCATGAACATGATGTACTTCCTCAACGAGATCGGCGGCGGTATGTTGGGCGGCCGGAAGTTGAAGGCGATTATTCCGGGCGGTTCGTCGTGTCCGATTCTGAGCGCCGAAGAATGCGACATCGCGATGGATTACGACACGATGGCGAAGGCCGGCACGATGCTCGGTTCGGGCGGCATGATGGTGATGGACGAGACCACCGATATGGTCAAAGTCGCGCTGCGCATCATGCGGTTCTACAACCACGAGAGTTGCGGCTGGTGCATTCCGTGCCGCGAGGGAACTACCTGGCTGCGCAAGATGCTGGTGCGGATTATCGACGGCAACGGCGCGTCGCGAGATGTGGATTTGATCGGCGATCTGGCGCAGTCGATGTTGGGGCGCACGTTCTGCCCGCTGGGCGATGCCGCGGCGTTGCCGACGATATCGCTGGTGAAGAAATGGCGTCCGGAGTTTGAAGCCTATGTGGCGAAGAATCCGTTCGCGTCGACCGAACTGGTTCAGGTGGCCTAAGGAGCAAGGATGTCGAATCTGGTGAAGCTGACGATCAACGACACGCCGGTGGAAGCGCCGGCGGGTAGCCTGCTGATCGACGCGGCAAAGACGGCGGGCATCGAAATTCCTGCGTTTTGCTACTACGAAGGCATGTCGCTGCAAGCGGCATGCCGCATGTGTCTGGTCGAAATCGAAAAAGCTCCGAAGCTGATGGCGGCCTGCGTTGTGCCGGTGGCCGAAGGCATGGTGGTTCGCACCGAATCCGAGGCTGTGGTGAAGGCGCGGAAAACGACTCTTGAGTTCTTGTTGACGAATCATCCGCTCGATTGCCCGGTGTGCGACAAGGGCGGTGAGTGCGAACTGCAGGACATGGTTTTCAAGTACGGCGCGGGCGAATCGCGCTTCACCGAGGTGAAGCATCACGTGCCGGAGAAGCAGTGGAGTCCGGTGGTTTTCTACGACGGGCCGCGCTGCATTCTGTGTTATCGCTGCGTGCGTGTCTGTAATGAAGGCATGGGCGTGGGCGCGTTGGGCGTCGTCAACCGCGGCGTTGTTTCCGAAATCGCACCGTCGCACGGCGATCATCTTGAGTGCGATGAATGTGGATCGTGTATCGACATTTGCCCGGTTGGCGCGCTGACCTCCGGCGCGTATCGCTACAAGACACGGCCGTGGGAGATGGAACACACGGGTACGATTTGCACGCATTGTTCCGATGGCTGCAAGACCACGCTGGGCACGCGCAACGGCGAGATCGTGCGCGGTAACAATCGCGATCGCTCCGGCGTGAACGGTGAGTTTCTGTGCGTGAAGGGCCGGTACGCATTCGACTTCAACCATCACCCGGAACGGCTGCAAGCGCCGTTGCTGCGCGTGGATGGGAAGCTGGAAGAGGTTAGCTGGTCGCGCGCGTTGCAGGTGCTCGTTGAGAAGTTTAAGGCTGTGCGAGATGCCAAGGGCAACGTGGGTGTGATTGGCTCGACACGCACTTCGAACGAAGAAGCGTTCCTGCTGCAGAAATTCGCGCGGACGGTTTTCGGAACGAACAATATTGATCATCACCGTTCGGGCGATGTCGCCACCCTGCTTGATGCGTTAAGTGGAAAGACGGGCGCTCTTGGGACGTCGGCGGACTGCTACACGTCGAAGGCCGTGTTGATTATCGGCGCGGATCTTTCGCAGCAGCATCCGTTCCTCGCCAATCAGATCCGCGCGAACGTGCGGCATCACAAGACCCCGGTGTACGTTGTCACGCCAGGCGCGGTGCGCGAGGACAAGACGGCGAAGAAGGCCGTGCGGGCCGGCGAGGATTGGCTGGCGGCGGTTGAAAATCTGAAGGGTTCGCTGGCAGGCGAGAAGGAATTGCTCGTTGTCTTCGGCGACGCGGTGAAGGGGGAGGGGCTGCGGAAGTTAGTCGCTCTGGGCGATTCGCTGGGCATTCCCGTGAAGTACATCGCATTGGTCGATTACGCGAATTCCCGCGGCGCGATGGATATGGGCCTGTTGCCGGATTTGGGACCGGGTTATCACGCGGTGGAAGGTAAGGCCGGTTTGACGCTGCCGCAGATGTTGGCGGCGACGGATCTGGATTTAGTTTGGGTCGTCGGCGCGAATCCGCTCAAGAAGGCCTCGCTGGCATCGTCGAAGGCGTTCGTCGTTGTGCAGGATCTGTTCCGCACCGAAACAGCCGAGCGCGCCGATCTGGTGTTGCCCGCGGCGTCGGCGTACGAAAAGAACGGAACGGTAACGAATACTTGCGGCGAAGTGCAGCGCTTGAAGAAGGCCGCCGATACGGTTGGCGCGAAGACGGATCTGGCGATCATCGGTTTGATCGCGCGCGGCCTGGGCGTGAATCTCGGCAAGGTGGATGCGGACAATGTGTTCGCGGAAATCCAAAAAACAGTTCGTGGCTATAATGTTCCACTGCCGGTGATTGTGACCGGTGGCGCGGCGCAGACGCAGCCCGTGAACGGGCGGGTACCGTCGAATGTGCTGCCGGATTTGATCCGGTCGGCCGGCGACACGCTGTTCACAACGGGCACGCTGACGAAGTACTCGAAAGTGTTGAATGAAGTGATGGAAGGCCCCGGCGGTCTCTACCGCTAGGAACGGGAACACATGGACTTTCTCCTCGTATCCATTATCAAAATGCTGATCATCGCGCCGGCGCTGCTGGCGACGCTCGCCTACATCGTGTGGGTGGAGCGCAAGGTGATCGCCCACGTGCAGTTGCGCGTCGGGCCGTACTTTGTCGGGCCGCACGGTTTGTTGCAACCGATCGCCGACGCGGTGAAGTTGCTCACGAAGGAAGACTTTATTCCGAGCGGCGTGAATCACTTCTTTTACTGGCTTGCCCCGTGGCTGGGCCTGATGTTCGCGGTAACGGGCATCGCCGTGATTCCGTTTGGGCCTGTTGTTGAGATTTTTGGCGTGAAGACGAATCTGGGCTTGGCGGATTTGAACATCGGCCTGTTGTGGATCTTGGGTTTGGCCGGCATGGGTGTTTATGGCATCGCGCTGGCTGGCTGGAGTTCGAACAACAAATACGCGCTGCTGGGCGGATTGCGCAGCTCGGCGCAGATGATCAGCTACGAACTGCCAATGGCCCTTGCTCTGGCCGCGCCGCTGCTGCTTTCGAATTCGCTGAACTTGCGCGAAGTCGTCAACACGCAAGAAGGCTTCGTGTTCGGCTTCATTCCGAACTGGAACCTGTTCACCGGGTTTCAGATCGTCGGTTTCGTCGCTTACATGATTTGCGGATTCGCCGAAACGAACCGTATTCCGTTCGACTTGCCGGAAGCCGAAAACGAATTGGTCGCCGGCTTCCACAGCGAGTATTCGTCGATGAAGTTCGCGGCGTTCTTCATGGCCGAATATTGCAACATGGTGATCGTTTGCTCGGTGGCGACGGCACTGTTCCTGGGCGGATGGCATCCGATCGTGCCCGAGGCGATTTCGCCGCTGGTTCCGACGGCGCTGTTCGCGCTTTTCGGCGTTACTCTGCTCTATCACGGCATGAATCCCGGCCGCCCTTCGGACCGCAAGACCTTCCCGGTTTTCGGAGTGATCATACTGGCGATCGCGGCGATTTTCATGGCCCCCTACATTGGGCCGATCGTGACGCCGCTGTTCTGGTTCCTCGGCAAAGTCGGGTTCCTGCTGTTTTTCTTTATCTGGGTGCGCGCGACGCTGCCCCGTTTCCGGTACGACCAGCTCATGAAAATCGCATGGCTGTTCCTGTTTCCGGTTTCATTGATCAACCTCTTGCTCACGGCATTCGGCGTGACGTTCCTCGGGAAGTAAAACCATGGATCTAGTCCTCTTCCTTACATTCGCAATCATCGCCGTTGTCTGCGGCTTAAGCATGGCGCTGCAGCGGCATCCGGTGGCCAGCGCGTTGTCACTGATCGGCGTGATGGTTTCGCTCGCCGTGTTGTATGTGCTACTGGGCGCGGAGTTCATCGCGGCGGCGCAGTTGGTGGTCTACTCGGGCGCGATCATGGTGTTGTTCATCTTCGTCATCATGCTGCTGAACGCGGGCGCGGAAAAGACGACGCACAAGGCGGGGCTGGCCCATTTCATGGGCATTCCGCTGCTGTTGCTGCTGCTAGCTGTGTCGACGTGGGTGATCACGAAGTCGACCCTGGCCGGCAAGATGGTGAAGTTCGGCGCGTTCAGCGGCGGTGGACCGCGCGAAGTCGGATGGGAGTTGTTCACCCGCTACGTGCTGCCGTTTGAAGTGACATCGATTCTGATATTGATCGCGATCGCCGGCGCCGTCCGGCTGGCCGATCGGGAGCTTGACTAATGTCGCTATCCGCAATCCTTCCGCAGGAGTTCCTCAACCAAGCGGTTCCGTTGAACGCCTACCTCATTCTGAGCGCGATTCTGTTCACGATCGGCGTGGCCGCGTTTCTGTTCCGCCGCAACATTATCACCGTGTTCATGGCGATCGAGCTGATGCTCAATGCCGTGAACCTAACGTTCGTCACCTTCTCCAATCAGTTTGGAAAAGTGGACGGGCAGATTTTTCCCTTCTTCGTCATGGTGGTGGCGGCTGCTGAAGCCGCTGTCGGTCTGGCCATCATTCTGATGGTCTTCCGCAACCGGGCGACGCTGCAGATCGACGATATCGACACACTAAAGAACTAACGGACGATGCAACTCTGGCTCATCCCATTCCTACCGCTGGCGGGCGCCGCGATCAACGGCTTCACCGGACGCCGAACCAGCAAGACCGTGCAAAGCGCGGTCGCAATCGGCAGCGTGCTGCTTTCGTTCCTCTGGGTCGTGAAGACTCTGATGGCGCTGATGCCGCTCGAAGAGCGCTACGTGGAGCACTACTTCACGTGGATGGCCTCGGGCATGTTGCAGGTCGGCGTCGATTTCGCGGTCGACCGGCTGACGGCGGTGATGTTATGTGTGGTCACGGGCATCGGCACGTTGATCCATATCTACGCGATCGGATATATGCATGAGGAGGAGGGCTACTATCGCTTTTTCGCGTACCTGAATCTGTTCATGTTCTTCATGCTGATTCTGGTGCTGGGCGGAAATTTTCTGATCCTGTTTGTCGGTTGGGAAGGCGTGGGGCTGTGCTCGTACCTGCTGATCGGATTCTACTTCCTGAAGAAGTCCGCGACCGACGCCGGCAAGAAAGCGTTCATCGTCAACCGTATCGGCGACTTCGGTTTTTCGCTGGCGATGTTCTTAATCGTCGTCGTGTTTGGCTCGCTCGATTTCGGTACGGTGTTTGAGAAGGCGAAGGGCATGCCTGTCGAAGCTTCGGCAGGGATCATCACGGCGATCTGCTTGCTGCTGTTGGTGGGCGCGACGGGCAAGTCGGCGCAAATTCCGCTGTATGTCTGGTTGCCGGACGCGATGGAAGGCCCGACGCCGGTGTCGGCCTTGATCCACGCGGCGACGATGGTGACCGCGGGCGTTTATATGTGCGCGCGCTCGGCGGCATTGTTCATGAAAGCGCCGATCGCGATGGATGTTGTCGCGTATGTCGGTCTGGCGACCGCCGTGATGACGGCGACGATCGGCCTGGTTCAGAACGATATCAAGAAGGTTTACGCGTACTCGACGGTGTCGCAGCTTGGGTTCATGTTTCTCGCGGTTGGCTGCGGCGCATTTTCGGTCGGTATCTACCACGTCGTGACGCACGCGTTCTTCAAGGCGCTTTTGTTCCTTGGCGCCGGTTCGGTGATTCACGCGTGTCATCACGAGCAGGACATGCGGCACATGGGCGGATTGCGCAAAAAGATTCCGCACACATTCAACGTGCTGCTGATCGCGGCGCTTGCGATCGCGGGCTTCCCGCTGATGTCGGGCTGGTGGTCGAAGGAAGAGATTTTGGGCGCGGCGATGCATCATCATCCGTGGATGTATTGGGTGGCCTGGGTGACCGCGCTGATGACGGCGTTCTACGTGTTCCGGTCGATCTTCCTCACCTTCTTCGGCGAGTATAAGGGCCATGCGCATCCGCATGAGTCGCCTTGGGTGATGATCGGTCCGCTTTACGTGCTGGCCGCGCTGTCAGTGGTTGGCGGCTGGCTGTTCAAGATTCCGCACATTCTGGAGCCGGTGTTCCACGGCATTGTGCCCGAGGGGCATACGGAGCACTCCATGATGGACATGGTGATGGGTACCGCGCCGGGCTTTATCGGCATCGCTTTGGCCTACATCGTCTACGTCGCGAATCCGTCCATGGCCGATTTGCTAAAGAGTTCGTTCAGCGGTCTCTACAATCTGCTCTATCACAAGTACTTCGTCGATGAGGCTTACGACGCGACGATTGTGCATCCGATCGAACGCAGTTCGCGCAACTTCCTGTGGAAGGTGATGGACGCGGGTGTGATCGACAACGGTTTTGTGCATGGCTTTAGCGGCGCGGCGCAGAATTTTGGCGATTTGGTGCGGCGCGCGCAAAACGGTGAGATTCGCAATTACGCCGCGTGGGTCGTGATTGGAGTCATCTTCGTCTTAGGCACGGTGACCGTATTAGGAGGTGGCCGATGAACCTTCTCGACATCGTTCTCGCCCTACCGTTGATCGGCTTTCTAATCATGCTGGTGCTGCCGAAGGGTAGCGCGTCGAAGCTCAAGAATTTCGCACTCGGATTTTCGGTGATCGTGTTTGGCGTTTCGCTCGGACTGGCCGGAGCGGCGTTGCAACGGCCCGCCGCGATGACCTGGGTTACCGATGTCGCCTGGATTTCGACGCCCGCGATTCGGTATCACGTCGGGATCGACGGCGTCAGCCTGTGGCTCGTGCTGCTTTCGACGTTTCTGACGCCTATCTCAATCCTGCTTTCATTCAGCTACATCAAGGACCGTGTGAAAGAGTTTTACGCGTTCCTGCTGTTGCTTGAGTTCGGGTTGATCGGAGTGTTCATTTCGCTCGACTTCTTTCTGTTCTACGTGTTCTGGGAGGTCTGCCTGGTGCCGATGTACTTCCTGATCGGAATCTGGGGCCATGACCGGCGCATCTACGCGGCCGTGAAGTTCTTCATCTACACGATGGTGGGTTCGGTGCTGATGCTGGCGGCGATCTTGTATCTCTACGGCAAGGCCGGCACGTTTGATTATCCCGCGCTCCTGACAATGATGCAGAGTGGTAAGTTGACGCTTACGCACGTCGAGGAGACGCTGCTGTTCCTGGCCTTCTTCCTTGCGTTCGCGATCAAAGTGCCGCTGTTCCCGCTGCACACCTGGTTGCCCGATGCGCACGTCGAAGCGCCGACTGCCGGGTCCGTCATGCTGGCCGCGGTCATGCTGAAGATGGGCACCTACGGTATTCTGCGATTCTGCTTGCCGATGTTCCCGGTGGCGGTGAAAGAGAACTCCGGGTGGATTATCACGCTGGCGCTGATCGGTATTGTCTACGGCGCGCTGGTCGCGTTGGTGCAACCGAACATGAAAAAGCTCGTTGCCTACAGCTCGGTGAGCCACCTAGGCTTTGTCGTACTGGGTTTGTTCTGCGGAAATCAGTGGGGCCTCGACGGCGCGGTTTACCAGATGCTAAACCACGGCATTTCGACCGGCGCGTTGTTCATGCTTGTCGGCTTCCTGTATGAGCGGCAGCATTCGTTGGAGATAAAAGACTACGGTGGCGTGGCGACGCCCGCACCCTGGCTGTCGACCGTCTTCCTGGTGACGACGCTCGCCTCAATCGGCATGCCGGCGCTGAACAACTTCGTCGGCGAGTTCCTGGTGCTGCAAGGCGCGACGCAAGCCAATGTTTGGTGGGCCGTGATCGCGGCCACGGGTGTGATTCTATCGGCCTGCTACATGCTGTGGATGTACCAGCGCACGTTCTACGGCGAAACGCCGGAATCGGTGGCGCATCATGTGCATGACATGACCGCGCGCGAATGGCTATGCATCACGCCGCTGTTGGCGCTCATGTTGTGGATGGGCATCTACACGCAGACGTTCCTGCCGTCGATCGGAGCATCGAACAAAGTGATTTTGGATCGGACACAGACGACAAGCGCTCCGCTGCGCGTGGCGGCGCCGGTTGTACCGGCCGCGGAGGCTGCGAACCATGGCAACTAACTTTTTCCCTTCTAACGCCGACATGCTGAAGTTTCTACCGGAGACCGTTCTGACTCTGGCGGGCACGCTGTTGCTGTTGGTCGAAGGATTTAAGAAGGAACGCGACAGCCGAACGGGCGTGGCGATGTTCACGCTCTTGGCGATTGTCGCGGCGATGGGCGCCTCGGTGGTGGCGTATCAGAATCCGGGGCTGGCGTTCAGCAATATGGTGATCTCCGACGGCTTCGCGGCGTTTTTCCGCGTGGTCGCCTATGTCGTCGGCATCTTTACGGTGTTGTGCTCAATGAACTATCTCGAACGCGAGAAGGCCCACACCGGCGAGTTCTACATTTTGTTGCTGTTTTCGCTCGCGGGGCAGGGCATCATGGCGTCGGCGAATGAGCTGATGATGGTGTTTATCGGTTTGGAAGTGAGTTCGATCGCGAGCTACATCCTGGCCGGTTATTTGCGCGACGATAAGCGTTCGAACGAGTCCTCTTTGAAGTATTTCCTGCTTGGCTCGTTTGCGACTGCATTCTTGCTATATGGCGTCGCTTGGATTTACGGCATGACGGGTTCGACGAACCTGGGCGAGATCCGCACGGCGTTGTCGTCGGGTGCGCCTTCTTCGATCATGGTGCCGGCGGCCGCGGCGTTAATCCTAGTCGGCTTTGCGTTTAAGATCTCGGCCGCGCCTTTCCAGGCGTGGGCGCCGGATGTGTATCAGGGCGCGCCGGCTCCAGTGGCCGGATTTCTTTCGGCTGGGCCGAAGGCGGCGGCGTTCGCGATTTTCCTTCGTGTGTTCCTGACTGCGTTCGATCCGCTGGCTGCGAAGTTCGCTCCGGTGTTGTGGATGATGGCGCTTGCAACGATGATCGTAGGTAATTTCGCGGCGTTGTGGCAGAACAATATCAAACGCATGCTGGGTTATTCGTCGATCGCGCACGCGGGCTATGTGCTCGTCGCCGTGACGACGCATTCGACGATGGGTACGGCGGCGGCGATGTTCTATCTGGCGGCGTATGCGCTGATGAACTACGGCGCGTTCGCGATCGTGACCCATGTGGCCGGCGACGGCGAGAAGCATGTGACGGTCGACGACTTGAAGGGCCTTAGCCAGCGGCAACCCGCGGTGGCGGCGCTGTTGACGATCTTCATGCTGTCGCTGATCGGCGTGCCGCTGACGGCCGGTTTCTTCGGCAAATTCTACATTTTCAAGGCGGCGATCGAAGGCAAGTTCGTGTGGCTGACAGCGCTGGGATTACTCAACTCGGCGGTGGCGGCGTACTACTATTTGCGCGTGCTGGTTGTGATGTACATGCATGAGCCCGAGACGACCGAGCACCCGGAAGAGATTCCCGGCGGCGTGAAGCTGACGATGTGGGTGACGGCGGCGGCGACGCTCGTGCTGGGCATTTTCCCTGGGATCGTGCTGGATCTGGCGAACCAGTTTGCGGTGTTGGGGAAGTAAACGAGGAAGTCGTGTCGTAGTCCGCGCTCGTGCGATTTTTGTGAAGTACGACGAGTGCTTCTGCTACGATTTGAAACTTGCGCTCGGTAGCGAGATCTGCGGCAGGGGCTGCTGCTTTCGCAGGCCTCCTTCAATTTACCGTGGGCCAGCAGCCGGCTGATTTACACAGCGCGCCGAAGAACGGCCTCTTCGACACTTGGATGTCGATCTGTTCGGACGTGCTGCGGTAATTAAAATACGGCCATTCGAACGGCTCGTCCCCCCCCAAACAATCGCATGCTGAATCTCTCGCGCAATGGCAACAGGCCCTCCCGCTTTGCCGCTTCGTCGGTCAACAATACCGTGAAGAAAACCCCGAGGTCGCCGGTCGAGTCCGGTTAGATGTTGTGTCGAACGCAAACGACAAAAGGGACAAGAGTGGCCGCGACGAGTGAATCGGCCTCCGCAAACGCCGCGTCTTGAGCTTCAGCGCGTGTCTTCGATTCTCACCCCAAAATATCGAGCAAATGCCGCTCCAGTTCCTGCGCGGTTTGGGCGACCGCGGCGTTGGCGGCGTGTGCGTTCTTGGCCTCCAGCAGCGCTGCGGTTTCGGCGCTGAGATCGACGACATCGTCGGTTGCGCCATCGACGGAAAGCGGCAGCCGGGCAAGGCGCTCGGCGGCGCGCTGCACGCGCTCCTCAGCTCGCCGAATTCCTTCCAGCGCCGTTTGCATTACACTCATCTCGTTTATCTCATCGGCGTACACACAGTCTCCAATAGAAAAATTTCACCATTGCCGTCGAACCGCTTCGGTGATAGAACATTAGTCACCTATGAAGATCCTTGCTGCCGTTCTGCTGTTGGCGTTTCCCCTGCTCGCGCAGGAGTTTCGCGCGACGATTCAGGGTGCGGTCTATGACCCGTCCAAAGCGGTGGTAGGAGGCGCGGAGGTGCTTTTAAGAAACGCCGACACCGCCGTCGAGCGCCGCACCGAATCCGACGCCACTGGGCTCTATGTATTTCCATTGTTGCAGCCCGGGACGTATACGCTGACGACGAAAAAGGCTGGGTTCAAGACCGATGTCCGCGAGGGCATTCGCGTAAGCCTCGGCGATAACACGCGCGTCGATGTCGATCTCACGATCGGACAAGCGGCGGAGACGGTTTCGGTTTCGGCGACGGCCGTGGCCGTGCAGACCGATTCGTCGTCGCTCGGTTCGGTTGTCCGCAAGGAGATCATCGATAGCCTTCCGTTGAAGGGCCATTCGAGCCTGTTTATGTTCACGCTGGCGACCGGCGTGGTGAATCAGCGGTACGGCGAAGACACACGCGCCAATGACACGATCACCAATGTTTCGTACTCGGCCAACGGCGCGCCTATGGCGTCGGGCGATGTTTCGGTCGACGGCGTGGCGAACACGGTGAATGTCAATCGCGGCGTCAACATTTCGCAGTGGGTGCCGGCGGTCGACGCGGTCGGCGAATTCAAGCTGCAGACCGGTACGTTGCCCGCCGAGTACGGGCGTTCGGGCGGCGCGTTCATGAACATCATGATCAAGTCCGGGACCAACGATCTGCACGGTACGTTTTATGAGTTCCTGCGCAACGCGGCGCTCGACGCTAATTCGTTCTACAACAACCGGGCCGGCCTGCGGCTGGCGCGGTATGGGTCGAATACGTACGGCGCGACAATCGGCGGACCGGTCTTGTTCCCGAAGCTCTATAACGGCAAGAATCGCACCTTCTTTTTCTTCTCGTGGGAAGGCTCGCGCGAGGGGAACGGGTTGACCAATCTCCTCAACGTTCCGACGCAGCGGATGCGATCGGGCGATTTCTCGGAAGTCGCGGCGCCGATCTTTAATCCGCTATCGGGCCGCGTCGTCAACGGCGTTCCGACGCGCGATCCGCTGCCGGGCAACATCGTGCCGGCGTCGCAGCAGGACGCGGTCGGCAAGAACATCATGACCTACTATCCGGCTTCGAACATTACTAGGCCGAACGCGCTCTCGCCGTGGTTGCAGAACTTCACCTATTCCTATAAGTGGCCGCGCGATTACGACACCAACGTCGTCAAGATCGATCACAGCTTCGGCACGAAGAACCAGATGTTTTCGCGCATCAATTTTGGGCAGGGTAAGTTGATCTTCCCGCGCTCGCACGACGGCATCGCGGCGGGACCGGCGGGCAGCGCTGGCAATCGCGTGAGCCGTCCGCATTGGGGCGTGGCGTTCAGCGACACGCACATGCTGAGCCCGCGATCGACGATCGATATTCGGCTCGGCTACGCGCGCGGCGTGGAGGACAACAAGCCGTGGTCGGATGGTTTCGACCCGGCGACGCTGGGCTTTGCGTCAAACTACAAAGGCTTGATTCAGGGGCTCGCGTTTCCGACGGTGTCAGTGACGGAGATGCAGCAACTGGCCGGATCGCCCTTGATCAAAGACCCGGGCGATACATGGTCGTTGCAGCCGTCGATGTCGTCCCAGCGCGGCTCGCATCTGGTGAAGTTCGGCGGCGAGGGACGGTTGCTGCGGGGCAACTTCTTCCGAAATACCGCGCCGGCGGGAACGTTCAGTTTCGGCGTGGGGCAAACGGGCGGACCGAATCCGAACACCCCCGCCGCGACCTCTGGTTTCGCGTTGGCGTCGTTGCTTTTCGGATTCGGCTCCGGTTCGATACCGAACAACACCGGCGTTTCGATTCAAAACATCTACTACGGACTTTATCTCCAGGACGACTGGAAGGTGAATCGGCGGCTGACGCTTAATCTTGGCGTGCGATGGGAGTACGAGACGCCTCGTACGGAACGCTACGACCGCGCCACGGTCGGTTTCGGATTCGGCGCCGCCAGTCCCGTGCGAGCGCCTGGGCTCAATCTGACTGGGGGGCTGCTCTATGCCAACAAGAACGGGAGGCCGCGCGGTATGTACATGCCCGATCGCAATAACTTCGCACCGCGCATTGGCTTTGCCTACAGCCTTACGCCGAAGACCGTTCTGCGCGGCGGATACGCGCTGAGCTATATTCCGGTGATTGGCTCGGTGTTCTCCGACGGCTTCTCGGTCGATACGCCGTGGGTGGCGTCGCTCGACGGCGGGTTGACGATCACGAACCGCTTAAGCAATCCGTTTCCGACGGGGCTGATTCCGGCCATCGGCAGTTCGCTTGGGCTGGCTACGCTCGCCGGCCAAGGTGTGTCGTTCGTCGAGCCTGGCGACCGCACGCCGAAGTTCCACAACTGGCATTTCGACGTGCAGCGCGAACTGCCGTCCCAGTCGCTGGTCGAGATCGCCTATGTCGGTTCGCGCGGCGTCAGCCTGGTCAGCTCGAACGAGAATCTGAACCAGGTGCCGCCCTCGCAGTTCGGGCTCGGCTCGGCGTTGAAGCAGCAGGTCGAGAATCCGTTCTTCGGCGTGCTTACGGCGGGTGGATTAATTGGCCGTACCGTGTCGCGCGAGCAGTTGCTGCGGCCGTATCCGCAGTTCACCGGTGTGACGCGATCGAGCCCGGCGTTCGGAAACAGCTCCTATCACTCCGTGCAGATGAAGCTTGAGAAGCGCTTGGCACACGGCGTGGCGGCATTGATTTCGTTCACGGCTTCGAAGAACCTGTCGGACCTCCACAACCCTCGCGACGCCTACAACCGAAGCATCGAGCGGGCAATTTCCAACATTGACGTCCCGCAGCGGTTGACGATCGCGGGCTCGTGGGACATCCCGATTGGGCGCGGCCGGAAGTTTGGCGCGAATATGCGTCGCGCGGCGGATCTCGTCGTTGGCGGTTGGCAGTTGTCGACGTTCCAAACCTACCAGGGTGGCTTCGCGTTGGGCTTCGGATTTATCGGCGGCAATTTCCCGGTGGGAACATCGCCGCGCGTAAATCTGGTTGGCGATCCGGCGAACGGGACGTCGGGACCGCATCAGTCGCGGCTTGATCGATACTTCAACACGGATGCCTTCGCGCGGCCGGCCGACTTCACGCTCGGCAACCTCGCGCCACTCATTCAGAACGTTCGCAGTCCCGGCATGAACAACAACAACATCACCGCGACGAAGGACTTCACCCTCACGGAGCGGTTCAAGGCGCAGTTCCGCGGGTCGTTCTATAACGCGTTGAATCACCCCGTGTTTGGCGGGCCGAATACGACGGTGGGTAATGCCGCGTTTGGGCGAATTTCCTCGCAGGCCAACATCAGCCGGCAGATCGAGTTCGGGCTGCGGGTGTCGTATTGATCGCAACGGGAAGCGGCCTGCTATCATCACATCAGGACGTCCATCATGCTAGTAAAAGTCAGTGAGGACTTCGCTCTCAACTTCCCTCTTCCGGAGCTTTCCGATGCCGAGTTCTTTCGGTTCTGCCTTGACAACAAGGAGTACCGGATTGAGCGCAGCGCGGAGGGGAGGATTGAGATCATGTCGAATACGGGCGGCAAGACGTCTAATCGAAATGCCGCGCTTACAGCGCAAATGTACACTTGGGCGCTTGCGGACGGCCGCGGAGTCTCATTCGACTCCGGCGCACTGTTCAACCTCCCAAGCACCGCGATGCGGTCTCCCGACGGCGCCTGGACAGCGCGTGATCGTCTTTCGAAAATTCGCACCGATGATCCGGAAGGCATCCTGCCGATCTGCCCGGAGTTCGTCGTCGAACTGGCTTCAAAAACGGACCGCCTCAACGTGCTGCAAGCCAAAATGCGCGAATGGATGGACGCCGGCTGCGAACTTGGATGGCTGATCGTCCCCGCGACGAAGACCGTTTACGTGTACCGTGCTGGAAGCATCGAGACGCTGGTTGCGCCGGCTTTTGTCGAAGGTTCCGGACCGGTGGAAGGGTTTAAGCTCAATCTTGACCCGATCTGGGAACCGCCAGGCTGGTAGCCCCTAGAAACACTCGCGCAACTCGCCAAACTCCTCCAGCACAATCAACCGTGCGGGCGGTTCGGCTGGCTTCAACTCTTCGTGTTCCAAAATCCACGTCCTCGGATGCGGAAGAAACACTGCGTTGTAGCCAGCCGCGAGCGCCGGGTTAATGTCGCTCTTCGGCGAGTTGCCGATCATCCACGTCGATGGCGGATGAAAGCCCTTCGCCTCGCCGAGCGACAGATACGCCGCGACGTGTTTCTCCTTCACAATCTCGGCGTGATGGAAAAACGGCGCCAATCCGGAGCGGTCGATCTTCATGCGCTGCTCGTCGGGATGACCCTTGGTGAACAGCGTCAGCTCGTGCTTCTCGTGCAGGTAGGCCAGCGTTGCTTCAACGCCCGGGAGGAAGAGGATCGGGTGATCGAGGATGCGTTCGGCGAAACTCAGCACAGCCGCGAAGTCGTCGTCGCCGATGGGTCGCTCGGCGAGCTTGCGATACGTCTCGACAAGGTTGCGCCCGAAATTCTTCGACCCATAGCCGTGAATCCGCGCGTTAACGGCTTCGATGGCGTCGAGCACATCCCGCACCTGCCTCGGCGACATGTGCGAGTGATCGAGGAAATCGACGAACTCATCGAACGCCTTTTCGAAGAATATGTTGTTCTCCCACAGCGTGTCGTCGGCGTCGATGATGAGGTGTTGACGGGTCATGAACTGGGCAGCAAGCGGGCGTGGCCATTGCGCGGGATGATGGTGCGGAAATGTTCGAGCCGCCGCTCGCGTTCGGCCGATGCGGGGAAGTATTCGGCCAGCCGCTTGATCCGTTCGGCTTCGCTCTTCGACATGAGCAGCACCTGCCGCACGTTGACGCTGGTGACGGCCTGCGCGAGTTGAAAGCTCAATTGCGGATCGTTCAGACGCGGTTCGGGCAGATGCTGCCCGCTGGGCAGCGCGCGCATGGCGTAGTAGCCGCGGATCGCCTTGGCCGTGTTTGCCTCAACTGGCGGCGTGCCGTCTTCGTCGTCGAAAAACTCGACGCGCCCGCGCAGGTAATCTTCTTCCTCATCGAGTTGTTCGACCTCAAATCGGCGATAGCCGGTGGTCTCGATATCCATGCGGCCGTCGTCGTAGGTCTTGGTGACGTTGGTGATGCGCGCAGTACAGCCAACCGAAGCGATGCCTTTCTCCATCGTTAGAACAACGCCGAACTCCCGCGTTGATTCGAGTACCTCGCCGATCATCTTCTTGTACCGGTCTTCAAAGATATGCAGCGGCAGATCGGTGCGCGGAAAAAGCACGACGCCCAATGGAAACAGAGGCAGTAGCGCGCCGGGCATGCTACTATTATCCCTTCTTGCGCATCGAAGGCAGCCACGTTTTGTTGACCGGAGCGTCGAGTGGCATCGGCGCGGCTCTGGCTACGGAATTGACCATGCGCGGCGCGGAGGTCGTCGGCGCCTCGCGGCGCGGCGATGTGCGCGCCGATCTGGCCGACGCCGCCGATCGCGCGCGGGCCTGGGACGAAGCACTGGCGCGATTGGGCCGCGTCGATATTCTGATCAACAATGCCGGTGTGGGTTTGTATCAGCGTTCGTGGCGCGCGCCGGACGATCTGGTGCGGCGCATGTTTGAAGTGAATTTCTTCGCGGCGCTCGACCTCACACGCCGCGCCGTCCCGCCGATGCGGGAGCGCGGTCGGGGACTTGTCGTCAATGTCGCCTCGATTGCGTCGAAGGTCACGCTGCCATGGTTCACGTTGTATTCAGCGTCGAAAGCCGCGCTCGAAGCGCACACGCGCGGTTTGCGCATCGAGTTGCGCGGCAGCGGTGTCGGCGCGATGCTGGTGTGTCCCGGTTACGTAAAGACGAAGTTCCAGGCGAGCGTACTTGCCGGCACGGTGCCGCCGAGGCTCGCGCACGCGAAACAGTTCGCGTCGACGCCAGAGAAGGTTGCGCGCGCGGTGGCCGATGGAATCGAGCGCGGCGCGCGTACGGTGCTGGTTCCCTCGGTCGCTGGGTGGGGGTTTGTCGCGGTGTCGAAGGTGTTGCCGAAGTTGATCGACGCGCGAATGGCCGCGATGATGGAAGATGGCGATGACTAATCCCATCTTTCTGGTCGGATTCATGGGCAGCGGCAAGTCGACAATTGGCATGCTGCTAGCGGCTGAACTTGACGCGCCATTCGTCGATCTCGACGACGATATCGAAGCCGTGGCCGGCCGTTCGATCGTCGAAGTGTTCGAAGCCGACGGCGAGCAGCGGTTTCGAGATCTGGAACATGAAGCGCTTACCCGGCGTGTCGATGCGGGCGGCCGTGTAGTCGTTGCCTTGGGCGGCGGTGCGTTTACATTCGCGCGTAACCGCGAAGTCATGCATGGCAGAGGACCAAGTATCTGGCTCGACTGCCCATTCGACACCGCGCTGCGGCGCGTGGAAGGCTTCGAGCACCGGCCCCTTGCGAAAGACCCCGAGAAATTTCGGGCGCTGTTTGAAAGCCGCCGCGGCGAGTACGCCAAGGCCGATCTGCGCATTGCGATCGATTCCGACGAACCCGCCGACGCGGTTCGCGATATTCTGAAGGCCTTGCGATGAATCTTCGACGCGACGCAAATCGCATTGCCAAAGCCGCCCTGCGCGCGGCCGATCCGGAAGAAGCTCTGCTGCGCCACGTGCGAGTCGCCGATGGCGTGTTATTCGCGGGGAAGACGCGATACAGGCTCGACGCGCTGCGGAAAATTTACGTCGTCGGCGCGGGCAAAGCCTGCGCACCGATGGCGCGCGCGATCGAAAAACTGCTGGGCAAACGGATCGGCGAAAGTTGCGTAATCGTCAAGGACGGGCACACGCTGCCGCTCAAGCGAATCAAGTTGCGCGAGGCCAGCCATCCGGTGCCCGATCAACGCGGTGTCGACGCGGCGGCGCGGATCGCGGAGATCGCGGCGAAAGCGGGCGCCAGCGACTTGGTGATCTGCCTGATGAGCGGTGGCGGATCGGCGCTCATGCCGCTTCCGGTCGAAGGCTTCACGTTGGCCGAGAAACAATCGATCACGCAGCAGATGTTGAAAGCGGGCGCGAACATTCACGAGATGAACGCGGTGCGCAAGCATCTGTCGCAAATCAAAGGCGGGCAACTGGCGCGGCTGGCCGCGCCCGCGCGCATATTGTCGTTGATTTTGAGCGACGTGATCGGCGACGATCTTTCGACGATCGGCTCCGGTCCTACGGCGCCGGATCCTACGACGCTCGCGACCGTCGATGAAATCTTCGACCGCTTTGGCCTTACGCTGCCCCGCGCCATGCCGCGCGTCGAAACTCCGAAGCCGGGTGACCCACTGTTCAAACGCGTCCAGAATCTAATCGTCGGCAGCAACGCGTTGTCGATCGACGCGGCCGCCGCGAAGGCGCGCGAACTGGGTTACAAACCGCTGGTGCTTTCAACCACGATCGAAGGCGAGACGCGCGATGTCGCCCGTATGCATATTGCGATCGCGCGCGAAGTCCAGCGCGCGCGACGCCCGGCCGCGCCGCCGGCGTGTTTGCTTTCGGGCGGCGAGACGACGGTGGCGCTTAAAGGCGATGGGCTGGGCGGGCGCAACCAGGAATTCGCGCTGGCGGCGGCCATCGACTTGCGAGAGACGCACGGCATCTTCGCGCTTTCGATTGGCACCGATGGCACCGATGGCCCGACCGATGCGGCCGGTGGGTGCGCCGACGAAACGACAGTTGCGCGCGCCGCGGCCAAGGGCCACAACGCGCGCATGGATCTGGCCTCCAACGACAGCTACCGCTTCTTGGAAGCCGCGGGCGACTTGCTCAAGACGGGCCCGACGCGCACGAACGTCATGGACGTGCGCATCGTGCTCGTTACTGCTTCGTGATTTCGAGCGGGGTCTTCGGAGCGACGGGCGCTTTCGGCGTCGCCGGCGCCGCGGGCGCATCGTCAACGCCCGACTTGCGAATTCGAATCTCGCCGCGTTCGACTTCAACCCGCACTTCGGGCCCTCCGCCGGTACTGCCGGAAAGCGACGAAGCGCGGCCATCCTCGTGGGCCTTGAACGGTGCGCCGTAGTCATTGTCGATAGAGCCCCGTTTGGTTTCAGCCCGCAATTCCAGCTTCGCGCCCGAAGGCAGGACCAGCTCCGCACGCCCCGCCTTGGTCCGCGCGTTGATTTTCGACAGAGCCACGCGGCCGGGACGCAGATCGATGTCACCCTTTTCGAGTTCGATCTCTACGGTGCCGCTGAAGTCGGCGAGTTCGATGTCCTTCGATTTCGCCGTCACCTGAATCGGGCCCGCGATGCGGCGCGCCGATAGCTTGCCGAGCACCATTTCCAATTCCCCTTCGAGCTTTTCGACGCGAATGTTCGAATTCGTGCCTTCGAATCGCAGCGGCTTCTCCAAGTTTCTGAACTTGATGTCGCCCGCGTAACTGCCAGCAACAGTCACCGGCCCGCCGATGTTTTCGACATCGATATCGTTGCCTTTGCCCTTGAGTTCGACGGCGCCCTTCGCGTTCATCACTCGGATGACGTCGCTGCGCCGCAGGTCGACGCGCACCGCGCCGCCGATGTTGTTCATGCGAACGCCGGCGTTTTCGCTGGTGACTTCGACGGCGCCAGTGATATTGTCGATGTCGAAGTCGCCGTACTTTCCGCGCGCCTCGATCGAGGCGCCCTTGGGCACCGAGATCTCTATATTGGCGCGGATACGGCTGGTGCCGGTACGGTCGAGATTCGTGCGGATCAGAATCTGATCACCCGAGCGGACGATTTCAAAAGGCGTCGACTTGTCGTCGCGCTCGGCGTCGTCGCGTGTCACGGCGCGCACCGATTTGGTTCCGGCTACGCGGATCTCTTCTGCTTCCACGCCGTTGATGCGAACGTCTCCGCGCGAGTTTTCGATCACGATGCGCGGCGTCTTTCCGGCGCTCGCCTGCTGGCCCGCAATGGCGAAATCGAAGCTCTCGCCGACCAGGTCCCAGCCGGCGATGCGAATGCGTTCGCCGCGGAAGAAGTTGTTGTGCCGCGCCGAGTAAATCTCGCTGCCGATGAGGTAGATAAAGACGACCAACGTCCATTCGCCGCCGTTCATACCGGAGCCGCGCGGGGAGAGTTGCCCGTTTCGATGCCAGTTCAGAACTTCAACCACGCGCAGGACACCCCAGCCGATCAACAGCCACGGCCAGAAGTTGGCAATGGCGTCGAAGACGCGGAAGTCCGGGATGAAATTGCGCATAAGGAACAACGCGCCGATGAGGATCAGTATCATCGGGCCGATAACGGAATGTCGTCTCATTGCGCACCTCCTTGCGGGCCGAACGAGGGCGGAACGGGTGGCGGTTCATTGCTGGCCCCGCTGCGTTCGAGCAGTTTCATCACGCCGAAAAAGATGATCAGGATCGGCCAGGTTTGGCCGAAGTTGTACCAGCCGGCGTGGTCGGCGGCAAACAAGGCGCCGATGACGATGAGTATCAGTGGCCCGCGCAGCGCGCGGAATAGCTCGCGGTTCTCATTCATGGCCCACCTCCCCTGGAACGCCGGTGGAGGTGTTCGATGCCGCGCCGCGTTCTTGCGTCCGTTGATAGAGCAAGTACACGCCGAAGGCGATCAGCGCGATGGGCCAGAATTTGAAGATGACCGAGAACCGCAACACGCCGAGATTATTCAGCAGAAAGATGACGCCGAGGCCGATTAACACCAGAGGGCCGGCTGGGAAGCCAGCGGCGGTTCCGCCGATGGGCAAAACACTCGAATACTCGTCGACCGGCAGCCCGTCTTCTCGGCGGCGTGCGGTGTGATAGGCCTCAAAGGCCATGTAGATCACCCACGCCGGGACCATCATGCCAAATAGGATCTGCATGTCGCCCACCGAGTCGGAGTTGGCCATGCTGATTAACAATCCGAAGACCAGGAAGTGAATCAGGCCCTTTGCATACTGCGTGTTGTACATCGCCCCGACCCCAGGGATGAGTCCGAGGATAAACGCCAGAACAGCCGAGCCTGTTGAAGGCGAAACCGGCGGGGGCACCGTGGGCGCGGGCACGTGATCGGCGCAGTAAATTGTGCCAAGCGCGGGACGCTGTTCTTCAGGGGTCAAGCTCTTGCCGCAGATGCGGCAGTAGGCGACCTGTAAATTCCCTGTTTGTTCCATAACGAACTCCCGTAGAGGTGGTTGTTGGTGCGCCCGCGGCTCTTATCGGCCGCTGGGCGATGGGGACTGCTGTTGCTTTTGCTGCGCTTGGCGGTCGTGCTCTTCCTGCTCGGCCCATTCCTTCAAACGCGACTGAATTTCGTAAACGACCTTGATGTTTTCGTAGTACTTCACAACGCGCGACCAACCGCGGTAGGCGCCGTCTTCCACATTGGCGACGATGCGCGAGGGCTGCAGGTCCTGCGCTTTCAACTGCCGGACTTCGATGCCGAAGACCTGCGCTAGCATTGAAATCGATAGAACCGTCATCGCCATTCCCATCGCCAGCCGCGGCTGTAGCACCGGGCCGAACAACGATCGCAGCCAGCTCTTGCCGCCTGCGGCCGGCTTGGCCTCACTGCCGCTGGTTTCGAAAAGAATCCGCGTCATCAGTTCTTTCGGCGGTTCGACTTCGGCGGCGCGTTCCATGAACGCGGTAACACCAAGAACGTCGGCGGCCATCTCATTGCAAGCCGGGCACGAGGCGCGGTGTGCGTCGAACATGCCCTTCGCATCGCCGCGGAGCCTTTCGTCGACAGCGTCGCAGAGCAGGATTTCGAATTCAGCGCAGTTGCAGTTCATGGCTCTATACCGCCACCTGATACTTACGCAGCACGCGCGCCAGTTCGGCGCGGCCGCGGTTGAGCCGGCTCTTTACCGTGCCTTCCGGCACGCCAAGAGTATCGGCGATCTCTTTATATTCCATCTCCTCCAGGTCCCGCAAGATGACCGTTTCGCGCAATTCCGGCGAAAGCCGTTGCAGCGCCCCTTGCAGAATCTCGGAGGCTTCGCGCCCGGCCAGCAAGCCGTCGGCCCGGCCAGCGGCCGAGCTCGACCGCTCTTCGAGCATGGGTAGCTGATCCTCAATGGAGTCGGTCACGCGCTCCAGCTTCGTGCGCCGGTAGTTGTCGATGAGCAGATTGCGCGTCATCCTTGTCAACCAAACCGAGAACGACCCCTCGCCCGCGCGGAACGACTTCAACGTGCGGAACAGGCGCAGGAAGACATCTTGCGTCAGGTCCTGCGCTTCGGAGTCCTTCCCGGTAAACCGGTAACAGATGCCATAAACGCGCCGGGTATGCGTTTTGACGAGATCTTCCCAAGCCCCCTCATCCCCAGCAAGGCACCGCTCCACCATTTGTGTGTCGATGTCGATCGATGGTTCCAAGCTACGGCTCCCGAGGCGGGCCGGGTTCAAAATACCCCAGGCTGTGGACGCGACCGCCCCGGCATTCCGGTTTCCGATCGTATCTGCCGTTGCCAACATTGCCTCGGTCTCCTTCCTTGCGCTCTACCCGGCTTCCAGCTTTCCCTACATGTGCCGGGGCGCGCGTTCAAAAGGTTCTACGAGGATCTGGCATAATAAGTTCGCACGAATTGCGGCGAGTTGCTGCCGCTCCTGTATTCTACACCGCCCACCGCGTCTTCAAAGAGTGAACTTGCTAACTAATAGTCTGAATCGCAATCGTCTCCGGCGATGGCTGCCCATCTTGCTGATACTGGCGGGGGCGGCGATGATAGCTGCGAACTGGGGGCGGTTGGAGGCCTTCGATTGGACAGCGTTCCGCCAAGTCTATGCGGATATTCATTGGGGCTGGATGGCGATGTCCGCGTTCCTTGTCCTAGGAACGTATGCGGGGCGCGTGCTGCGATGGCGGGTCATGATTCGGCCCATGGCGCCTCATGCGTCCGCATGGAGGATCTTTAAGGCGACGGCAATCGGGTTTACATCTGTAGTAGTTCTTGGTCGGCCCGGCGAGTTGGTTCGCCCTTGGCTGATTGCCAAGAGCGAAAACGTGTCGTTCTCTTCCCAAATGGCGGCATGGTTCCTGGAGCGGATCTTCGACCTGCTTGCCGTCCTCGCCCTGCTCGGTTTCGGCCTGTGGCAGTTTAACGGAAGAGGTTCTACTACAGATGTGTCTGTCGGTCCGGCGATACAGTGGATCCTCAACACCGGCGGCGGAATAACTGTCATTCTGGCAGCGGTTTGCATTGGGATTCTGGTTGTAGCTGGACGCTCGCAGGAGATGTTCGCAAATCGCATCAACGACGGCCTGGGTTTCCTGCCGGATTCCGTGAAAAGCAAGGTCACAGCCACCGTCCGCTCTTTTACAGCCGGACTTAGCGCATGTTCGAGTTCGTCGGATTTACTACAATTGTTCATATACACTCTAGTCGAATGGGTGATCATCGTCGGCGCCCTCGTCTGCTTCTTCAAAGCATTCCCGGCGACCGCCAATCTGACGACGATGGACTGCATAATCTACCTCGGCTTCGCCGCCTTCGGCAGTATCGTCCAGATCCCCGGCATCGGTGGAGGTGTTCAAATCGCAGGTACGGTGGTGCTGACGGAGCTCTTCGGGCTGTCGGCCGAAAAGGGTTCTGGTATCGCGATCGCCAATTGGTTGGTAACCTGGGTGAGTATCCTACCCGTCGGACTGGGGCTTGCCGCAGCCGAGGGTCTGCAGTGGAGCAGTCTCCGCAACATCAGCGAGGAAATTGATAAACAACAATGAAATGTCCGTTTTGCGCGCACCAGGAAGACAAGGTCATCGACTCCCGCGAGAGCAAAGAGGGTGACGCGATCCGCCGCAGGCGCCAATGCCTTGCCTGCGAGAGGCGCTTTACCACTTATGAGAAAATCGACGAGATCCCCTACATGGTGGTCAAGAAGGACGGTCGCCGCGAGAAGTTCGAGCGCCAGAAACTGCTGCAGGGCCTTCTGAAGGCCTGTGAGAAGCGCCCCATCCAGATGGCTAAACTGGCCGCCCTAGTCGACCGCGTCGAAGCGAGGCTGGCCGACAGCCCTGAGCGGGAAATGTCTACGACGGATATAGGAGAAATGATCATGAACGAGTTGAGAGCGCTCGACAAAATCGCCTATGTCCGCTTCGCGTCCGTGTACAGAGACTTCCAAGACGAGCAGGCTTTTCTCAGTGAACTACAGAATCTATTGAGGTTACGCCGCGTTGATCCGCAAGGAAGTTGACTACGTCATAAATAGTAAATCTGTCGATCAAAAGTTAACGAGCAAAACCGAAACCCTTTTCCGCTATGTTCGTCTGTAAGGGTAGAGCCCAATTAGGGCTTAACATTACAGGCGATGAATGCTATACTCGGACTTGGCGCTACATGTTGCCGGATTGTGCTAGCTCGGTTACGAATGGGCGGCAAGTCCCTCAGCTAGCCCCACCGCCCAATCTCCACTGAGCAAAACTTTTTTCATTCCGGACATGGCAGCGCAGGCCAAGACCGGGAAGCGGGTTGAATGGATCATTTCGACGACCAGTATCTTGGCGACGCAACAGAACCCCTCGGATTACCTTTCGACGAGGAACAGAACTTCTTCCATCCAGAGGAGGTTCACGACGGCGAAGATTTCCAAGCGGCACAACAACAGGAAGAGTCGATCTACACCGACGATCCGGTTCGTGTTTACCTTCGGGAAATGGGCGCTGTGCCGTTGCTTACACGCGAGGGCGAGGTCAATCTTGCCCGGCGGATGGAGCGTGGCAAGAATCGCATGCTCAAGGCCATCAGCCGCTCGGCGGTCGTGCAGAATCGCGTTGTCGAGTTCGCCGATCAATTGAAGCGGGCCGAGATCGAACTCGACGTGTTGGTCGATTTGGGCGATGCCGAAGAAGGCACGCCGGCCGAAACAAAGGTGCGCAAGGAACTCACCGAGAAGGTGTTGACTCTGGCCGTATTGCACAAGCGCCAGATGAGCACGCTCGAAAAATTCCTTGAAATGCCGGTCCCGAAGGCGAGTGAAAAGAACCCGGCCGTAAAGAAGGGCTATCGCAAGGCTTACTGGAAGACCGCCCGCGTGCAGGTCGACATGAGCATGGCGATCCGCGATACGCCGTTCCTGCCGGTCCGCTGGCGCGAGTTCACGAAAGAGATCGAGCGCACAGCCGAAGAAATCTCCCATCTCGATTCGGAAGTCCACAAGCTTGAAGGCCGCAAGGACGCCGTCCACGTCATGCGCATCCGCGAACTGAAGCGGGAAGTCAAGAAGCGCGAACAGTTCGCCGGCGCTTCCTTGCAGCAGCTTCGCCACACCATAACCGTGATTCGAGCGGGCGAGATCGAGGCCGAAAAAGCGAAGAAAGACCTCGTCGAAGCGAACCTGCGACTGGTCGTTTCGGTCGCCAAAAAGTACGTCAATCGCGGCCTGCACCTGCTCGATCTGATTCAGGAAGGCAATATCGGCCTGATGCGCGCGGCGGATAAGTTCGAGTATCGTCGCGGCTACAAGTTCTCGACCTACGCCACCTGGTGGATCCGTCAGGCCATCACACGCGCTATCGCCGATCAGTCCCGCACCATCCGCATTCCGGTGCACATGAACGAGTCGATGAACAAGTTCCTGCGCGCCACGCGCGAGCTTGAAAAAGAGCTTGGCCGCCAGCCCACCAACGAAGAGATCAGCCGGCGCATGGATATTCCCGTCGAGAAGGTTCAGAAACTGAAGACTATCTCGCGCGATCCCGTGTCGCTGGAAACTCCCGTCGGCCGCGACGGCGAATCCGCGCTTGGCGATTTGATCGAAGATCGCTGGGTCGGCTCGCCCGTCGACGCCGTCATCGAGTCGAACGTCCGCGATGAAACCGCAAACATTCTGAAGACCCTTTCGCCCAAGGAAGAAAAAGTCATCCGGATGCGCTTCGGTATCGGCTGCGATCGCGAGCACACGCTCGAGGAGATCGGCCAGGAGTTCGACGTCACGCGCGAACGGATTCGCCAAATCGAAGCCAAAGCGCTACGGCAACTGCGTTCGCCCGAACGCGCCCGCCACTTGCGAGCACTTCTGGCGGCTCGCTAGTTATAGTGCGCCCGTGATCTGCGCCCGAGCGGCAACGATCGCGGGTACTGCCATGCCCGCAGAGGAGTTAAGTTATATGAGACAGGACACTAGCGCTGCGGCGCCTCTGCCTTCCTGACGGTAAAGAAATCCCAGGAACTTAAGCCCAAGCCTCGAGTCGGGGTTGGGATCGGTGCTTAGCCGGCTCCGAACCGCTTCCAGCTCCTGAATCGCTTCCGCTGTCTTTCCGGACTGGGCCATTACAATCGCCATTTTCTGCGTGAAGCCGTAGTAGTGGACCGGAGTCCTTTCACGGCCCTCGCGGAACACCGAGATTGCGGCCTCGTACTGGCCAGATCCCTGCAGCGCGATGCCGAGTTTCGTCCGTGCGTCGGCGCTGGCGGGAATCTTTTCGAGAAAGAAGCGGAGATCGCCGATCGCCTCGGCGTACCGGGCCTGCGCGATTGCGACCTCGGCGCGGTGCAGGATGACCTCGGGCGAGAAGGGTTTTAACAGATAGGCTCGCTCCACATCGAGTCGCGCCTGATCCCATCGCCCCGCGCGCCCGTTGAGCTGCGAGCGCTCCAACAATGCCCATGTCGAATGTGGATCGTTCTCCACCGCCGCGTCCCAAAGCTTCTCGGCGGACGACCAAGTCGCTTGTTCCCGAACCGTCAGCCCGGCGAGAACGGCCGCCAGCACGGCCGTGAGACCGATAAGGCTACCCGAGACGAGTTGCCTGTTCTCTCCGCTGGCGCGCCGAAGCGTGGCCTCGACGGCGCACAGGACAAGTACGGTTACGCCGAGCAGCGGGACGAACAAGTAACGGTCCTGCACGACGTTCTCCTGCCCCAAGCCCGCTACATTGAGCGCGGCCGCGAGGCTCAGGAAGAAAAGTCCGGCGGCAAAGTTCGCGACGCGATCTCGCGCGGAAATCCGTTCCATTATCAGCCCGGCGAAAACAAGGCCCGCCAGCGGAAGCGCGAAGTTGTTTAGGCCCGCCGTGGCCGGTGTCACAGAGCGAAGTGGGTGCGCCGGTGCGATCCAGAGCGGAAGCAATGCCTCTCGGAGGTAGAAGATGATCGCGGTGGGCGCCGTCAAGAAATTGCGCGCCATCGCGCCCTGCGGAGACAACCCCGCATCATAAAGCGCTGGCCCATGCAGCACCGCCGCCCGGCAGAACAAATAAACCAGCGCAACACCGGCAAAAGGCGCCGCGATTCGTAGTGCCTCACTCCACGGAGCGCGACCCTCCTCTGTGCTTCCCCAGCGCTGGCGCACGGCTGCCACCGCAAGTAGCGGGAAAAAGACGGCGGGCTCCTTCGCAAGCAGCGCGCAGGCATAAACCCCCAGCGCGGCAGCCCACCGGCCGGCTGTCGGCACGTCGCGCAATCGAAATAGCAATAAGAGCGATCCCAAGTAAAAAACCGCGAGAAGCGGATCGGTTACGCCCGAAATCCACGCAACGGACTCGACGTGCGCCGGGTGGACCGCAAACAGAAGCGCCGCGCATGCTGCCAGGACCTGCGTCCCGCCGACGCGCCGAACCACAAAATAGGCGAGCACCACGACCAAGCCATAAACAAGCAGACTCGCTAGATGCCAGCCAGCCGGCTCCACACCGAACATTCTGTAATTGGCGATAAGCCAGGCGACGAATACGGGCCGCCAATAATAGCCCCCGCCCAAATGGGCCTCCGAACGAAACGCAAACACATCGGAGCGCAAGGCCTTACCGAAGTATTCCGGCCGCTGAATGAGTTGGTTGCCTTCTATCTGTATCCGGTCATCGAATACGAATTCGCCCTCGATCGAAGGTACATAGACAGCCATCGACACGAGGATCAACAGAAGCGCAATCAATCGATCTGGGACGCGCATACGGGAAAAGGCGGAAAGCCTTCCCAAGGATAGTCATGAACCTACCAGACTACAAACATTAATGGTACTAGAAGTACTTAGCGGCCGAGCTGCACGAACTTGCTCGACCGCAGATCGCACCCGGGTAAGGCCGCCTTCAATTTCGCGATTGCCGGCTCGGTCAGGTTTGAGTTTTCGACGTCGAGGAACTTCAGATTCGTCATCTCAACTAGGCGCGGCAAGGCGGCATCGGTGATCTTGCTGTTGCGTAAATTCAGATACTCCAACTGCTTCATCGCGGCAAGCGTCTCCAAGCCACGATCGGTCACCGATACCCCCCAAAGGCCTGAATCAGTTCGTTGAACGCCGCCAACGTCGAGTTCGCGAAGCGTCGGAATCAGCCGTAACGGCGTCAACCCAACATCGGTCATTTTATTCCCGCCAAATGCCAAATGCCGGAGCTTCGGCATTGTCGTAAAGTACTCGACGCCGTTGTCGGTCATCTCCGCAAATCCGGCGTCCAACCACTCGATTTCCGCGTGATTCGCCAAATGGGCTAGCCCCGTGTCGGTCAGCTTGGTACCACGAAGGTTGAGCCATTTTAATTTCGGCCAGCCCTTCGCGATAGCCAAAGCTCCGTCGCCGGTGAGCTCGGCGTAGTAGAGATTCAGGTGGGTGATCGACTTCGCATTCTTCAGGTGCAGGAATCCGAGATCGCTGATCCGGGTGTGCGAAAGATCGAGTTTCTCCAACTTCGTGAACTGCGCCACGGTACGCAGATCGGCATCGGTGATCCACGTTCGCGACAGATCGAGTTCGATGACTTCGCCGCGCGCGTTCGAGACCGTTCGTCCACCCACTTGCTGCGCCCACTCGGCCGGATTGACCGCCAGCGCCAATAACATCGTCGCGCCGATCATCAGCTCTTCCTCCTGTTCGGCAGCGACGACTGCGGGTCGAACACGATCGCGCAGCCCGGCAGCATCTCCTGCAGCTTCTTCAGTCCGGCCTCGGTGACCAGCGTGTGATAGATATTCAGCGTTCGCAGATTTGTCAATTTCGCAAACGCGGATAGACCGTCGTCGCTCAAGTTGGCCGTGTCCAGCCGCAGCGAGGTCAGCGACGCCGGCAACTTCGCAATGCCCTTTTCCGACACGCTGACGTAATCGAGATTCAACGCCGTCAACGCTCCCAAATTTGCTAGCTGAACCACCGACTCGTCGTTCCAGCGCGTCCGCACCGCTTCGAGCGACCTCAGTTTGGTCAGCTTCGCCACATGCGCCGCCGTCTTCGGCCCGGTCCGCGTGTAGTTCAAGTTCAGGCTTTCCAGATTCACCAACTGCCCAACCGCTTGCATAATGTCGTCGGTGATGTCGGTGCTCATCAGGTTCAGATGCCGCACCGATTGCAGTTTTTCGACCTGCGCCGAATCGGTTATCTCAGTGTAGGCCAGCCGCAGCGTGTGCAGCCCCTTTACCGCGGCCAGCGCCGCGACCGTGCGGTCGTTGGCACCGGTGTTGGCGAGGTCGATGTCTTCCAGCGACGCCAGCTTGTCCAACACCTCGCCCTTGGCCAGCGTGTGATGCAGCGCGATCCGTTGCAGCTTTTCGAGCGCGCCGAGCCGCGCCAGCCCCGCGTCGGAAACCATCGTGTGTCCCAGATCGAGATCGCGCAGTCCGCGCAGTTTCGCCACCTGCGCCATGCCGACATCGCCGACTTCGGTCGTATTCAACCGAAGCCTTTCCAGCCCTCGCAGCGTCTGCAAGTGCGCCAACTGTGCATCGGTCACGGCCGTGCGCGACAGATCGACCGAGCGAATCAGCCCTTGCTCGATCGACGCCCGCCCGCCCAGCCGCTCGATCCACGTCGCAATCGCCGCGTCGGTCGCCGAGTCGGGTTTCGACGTCCGCAGCCGCGGATCGCCCTGTTGCGGCGCGCTCTCTTGAAAGACGATCTGCACGCCCGGCACGGCGGCCTTAAAGTCCTCGACGCCGTTGCGCGTCACGCGTGTGTAGCGCAAATCGAGCGACGACAGTTTCGTCAGCGTCTTCAAATTCGCCAGCCCTGCGTTGGTGATCTGGCTGCGGTAGAGATTCAACTCGGTCAGCTTCGTCATGCGCGCCAGCGTCTTAGTGGCGTCATCGGTCAATGGCGCGCCGAGCAGGTTGAGCTGCTTCAAATTTGTCAGATTCCTCAAGTGTTCAACGCCCGCATCGGTGACCTTGCAGCCATACAGATCGAGCGCTTCGAGTGTCGTTAGATCCGAGACCGAGGTGAGACCCTTATCGCTGACGAACGTGTCCTTCAGCGTCAGCGTGCGCAGCTTCTTCATGCCGGAGACGGACTTCAACCCGTCATCGTTCACGGGCGTGTAGTTCAAGTCGAGCTTCTCGACATTGACGAACGGAGCCAGCGACTCGCCCTTCAACCGCGTCATCGCCAACCGAAGCTCGCGTATCTGAGTCAGGTTGGCGAATTCTTTCATGCCCTTGTCCTGCACGTTGACGCTGGCTAGGAAGTGCAGCGAGAAGCCCAGCTTGTCGAGCTTAGTCAACGCGGCCAGCGCCTTCAACTCCGTGTTGACGTCGAGCGTCGATCCCGCGCCGGGATTGAATATCGTGCCGGGCAAAATCACTTCGCGCAGTTCGGTGGCGGTGCTCAACTTCGCCATGTCCTTCGGGTCGATGATCGTGCCGACCAAATCGACGCCTTCGAGCCGAAAATCGTTCTTGGGCAGTTCTGTTCTATCGACAAGCCAGGCGTGTGAGCCAACCAGCCGCACGCGCCCGCCGAACTGCAGCGCCCATTCGGCCGTGGCGCGGTCCGACTGCGCCATCAGCGCCATTGCGGCGAGGAAAAATACGAAAAGTCGCACTACAGGGAGTTTATCGCTACTGGCGGCTATTCGTCGAACACGCCGTCGTAAAGATCGGCCAGGGGAATGCGGCAGTTAAGGGCGGTGAGGTCGAGCGTCGCGTCTAGGCCTTCGAATTCAGTGATGCGCCAAGTGCCGTCGTCGTGGCGCGTATGGACTTCGATGAGCGGAGTTTCTTGCGAGAGCAGAGCGTACTGGCGGAGCGTCGGCGTTAGCCGGTACTCTCGTGACTTCTCGCCCCTGTCATTCGCTTCGGTAGAGGGCGATAGGACTTCGGCGACAAAGAACGGATTTGTGACGACGTTGCGCCTCGTGGGCATCCGTTTGAATGGCCCGCAAACCACCGATACATCGGGGTAGGCGAGCATTTCGCCTGATCCGGTTTGAATCATGAGGTCTGAATTGAAAACTCTGCAACCGGTCTTTCGCAACGCGGCGCGTAACTCGGCGCCCAAGTTCATTGCCAAGGCTGAATGCTCGGGCGACCCACCGGCCATCGCCGTAATCAACCCCCGATAGTAATGATGCTTCGTCTCCGACCGCTCCTCCATGTCAAGGAACTCCTCCGGAGAAACCCACGGAATGTTCGGCGCGGCCATGCTTTTATACTAACTCCACAGACCACTCCGAATCGGCGAAGGAATCGCACTCGCCGTCAGGCAACGTCGAAACGAACTGAGCGTGCACAACTTTAGCCGCATACGCGATGGCTGCCAAGATCTCTTCACGCTTGATATGCCGATGCGCCTCAAGCATTCGCTCGATCGATTGGCCCGCCGACAACTTCTCCAAAATCAGCTCAACCGTAATCCGCGTTCCGCGAATCACGGGCTTGCCCAGCATGACCTTGGAATCGGAAACGATCAACTCCGAATTCGTCATCGCCCCTAGTCTAACGATAGAATGTAACAGCGCCAATGCCCCTAGCCGCCGGCACAAAACTCGGACCGTACGAAGTCATCGCGCCACTCGGCGCGGGCGGCATGGGCGAAGTCTACAAAGCCCGCGACACCCGCCTTAACCGCGACGTCGCCCTCAAAATCCTGCCCGAAGCCTTCGCCAACGACAGCCAGCGCCGCAACCGTTTCGAAACCGAAGCCAAGGCCGTCGCCGCGCTAAATCACCCGAACATCGTCGCCGTGTTCGACATCGGCGAGAACTTCATGGTCTCCGAGTTGGTCGACGGCGAAACGCTGCGCGACGCGAAGCTGCAACAGCGCAAAGCGCTCGACATCGCCGCGCAGATCGCCGACGGCCTCGCCGCCGCGCACGCCAAGGGCATCACGCACCGCGACCTCAAGCCCGATAACGTCATGCTCACCCGTGACGGCCGCGCCAAGATTCTCGACTTCGGTCTCGCCCAGCGCGCGCCCGGTTCCACCGACGCCACGCTCACCGCCGCCGGCACCGTCATGGGAACCGCGGGCTACATGTCGCCCGAGCAAGTGCGCGGCGAATCGGTCGACGCCCGCTCGGACATCTTCAGCTTCGGCGCGCTGGTTTACGAACTGCTTGCGGCGAAGCGCGCCTTCGATGGCCCGACCGCCGTCGAAGCCATGAACGCCGCGCTGAAGGACGACCCGCCGGAACTCCCCGACGCCGTGCCCGCCGGCGTGCGTGAACTCATCCGCGCGTGTTTGGAGAAGGATAAGGAGCAGCGCTTTCAGTCGGCTAAGGATTTGGCGCTGGCGCTGCGGGCTCTGTCGGGCCGGGTGGCGCTGACGACGGAGTCGTTACCCGCGCAGAAGTCCGCAACAAAGCGCACCCCGTTTTGGATCGCAGCGGCGACGCTGGTGATTGGCGCCCTTGGCGGCGCGAAATTGGCGATGGTTGCGAACGAAGGCGTTGAGCCGTTACGCGTGACGCCGCTCACGTTTGGGCCGGCGTCGAAGGTCCGTCCTGCATTTTCTCCCGACGGCCAGTCGGTCGTGTACACGCAGAACTACAACGGCCTGACCGAGTTGGCCGTACAGACGTTGGGTCTGCCCCGCCCGGTGATTATCGCCAGGGGAGATAGCTTGTTTTCCCCCAGATGGACCGCTAACGGCGCGAAGGTCTGCTATCTATCAACTCGCGATTTGTGGTGCGTCAGTTTAGCAGGCGGAACGCCGCAAAAAATGCTGGAAAACGCCTCTGTCTTCACGATTGCGAATAAGAGCGGCGACGCCTATTTCCCTCGCCCTGTGGCCGGCAAACAGAAACTATTTGTCAGCTCGCCGTTCGGGTCGGCGCCGAGGGAACTTGGCCATATTTCAGTGCCTGAAGGGTTTGCGTCTTGGTTCGATGTCTCCGCGAACGGCGAGGAGCTGTTGTTTTCCATGCCTTCTGGATCCTGGGTGATACCGCTCAAGCAGGGCGGCGAATCGAGACGGATCGAGGCCGCGCGCGGAAGCCGCGCGCTCAAGCTGTTCCCGGATAGTCGGCATATCGTAATTCAGCAGCGGAGTGACCCATCGGCTCGTTCCTCGCAACTCCTCCTGGCCGACTCGCGCGGCCCAAGCCGCCGATTGCTCCACGCCGGAGCTGGTGTCATCGTCAGCCTGGATGTGAGCGCGGACGGACGGAGAGTCGCATTCTCCAGCGGCCAGCCGGACTGGAGGTTGGTGGAATATTCCATCAGCGGCAAGCGCGTCCGCGAGATCGGCGCGGGATGGCTAGGGGTATGGTCTCCTACCGGGGACCGCATCGCCACCGGCGGCGGGCGAAATAACGGAATCATGACGATGCGTGCCGACGGATCGGAGGCATCGCGAATTGGGTCCTCGGAGTCCGGCAGCGCCCGGTTCTCCCCGGATGGCACAGGCGTGGCAATTTTTGAAGGTGACAGAAAGGGCATCGCGATCGCTCCGTCGGGCGGTGGCCGTACCGTCCGGATTCTCACCAGCGAAGGCATCGCCGGATCATTTTGCTGGTCGCCGGACGGCGAGTGGATTTGGTTCAGCGAGAACGGGCAGGTGCGAAAGATTCCGAGCCAGGGCGGAACCGCCGTCACCGTGAAGGATGGTGGCCTAATTGCCTGTTCGCCCGATGGTTCGGTACTGTATTCGGTCCCAGCGCCGAATCGAGCTTGGTATCTAATGGCGCCTGACGGAAAAACTTCGAAATGGGAGATCGGCACTAGGCAATACACCAGCGTGATCTTCGGTGACGGCGGCCGCACGCTTTACTGCTACCGTCCGAACGGCCGCTCTATCGTTGCGCTCGACGCGCGCACCGGCGCCGAACGCACCGAAATCGAAGTCGAACTCGACCCAGCCGACGTCATCAGCAGCCTCGATCTCCATCCCGACGGCAAGCACTTCCTCCTGACCACTGGAAATCTTCGCTACAACATCGCCATTCTCGAAGGCTTCGCCCAACCCGAAACTGGCTGGCGAAGCTGGTTCCGGCACTGGCGCATCCCCGAGGCCCCGCCGCCGGAGCCCGATGTGCGAGAGTAATTGCATATGCCGCAGAGACCCATCTCGCCCGCCGCCCGCCGCAAGAAGTTCGAAGCGGCGCAAGCGGAAGCGCACAAGCGATTCGGGAAGGCGTTCGAAAATCTTGCGGTCGTAATCGCGGACGGGCGCGAAGCAGCCGGGGAAAGACTGGAACAACTCCTGCTCGAAGGCCTAAACTCCGGTCAATCGATCGAGATCACGCCGGAGTACATCGAGCAAAAGCGCCAGCAGTTGATCGCGCGCCACGCGAACAAAACAAAGAAACCTTGAGCCACAAATCCGCCCTAGTCCTCGGCGGCGGCGGCCTCTGGGGCGCCTTCGAAGCCGGCGCCTACACAGTCATCGAAAACCGCTTCGAATTCGACACGATTGTCGGCGCCTCCGCCGGCGCGCTCAACGCCTGCGCCATCGCCGGCGGTATGTCCGCCGCCGGCCTCGTCAAACTCTGGCTCTCCAGCGAACCCGCAGCAACGCTCAAGCTCCACTGCCCGCGCTACTTCCTGGACGGCTTCGCGGATACCACTATCCTCGAAACCACCATCCGCGAGATGATGCGAAACTTCCGGCCGAAAAAACAACTCGGCGTCGTCGTCAGCCAGGGCTGGAATCTCGAACAAGTCCTCATCACCGAAAACATCACGTCCGACACGATCCTCGCCTCCTGCGCCATCCCGTTTGTCCTGCCCGCCAAACGCCTCGACGGTGTGCTCTCGGTCGACGGTGGTCTGCGAGATCCCTGCCCCACCTTCGCCGCGCGCCAGATGGGCGCGACCGAGATATTGGCCGTCAACGTGTGGACGCACCTGCCCTGATGGTGGTTCGGCTGGGGGCGTGCGAAGCGCCAACGCACCGGCGCGATCATCGAACCGCTCAAGCGGCTCGGGCCATTACGGAGCAGCGCGATCTGGAACACAGCCAACATCGAACGCTGGATCGAAGAAGGCCGCGCGGCGGCGCGCGCGCACTTTGCGCGACAATAGTCGGGAATGCCCACTTACCGTGTATTCCGCATGCGGGACCACGTGCGCCAGCACTTCCGCAACGCCCCGCACACGAGCGGCGAATCGGCCGTGAAACTCCGCGACTACATCGAAGCCGGAACCGTCGAAGCGACCAATGTTTACGAGGCTTGGGAACAACTCCGCGCCACCGAAAGCCCGCTCGATGTCGGCGATCTGCTCGAGACCGAACTCGGCGCGCTGAAGATCTGCAAGTATGTCGGTTTCGAAGACGCCAAATGGGTCATCCCCGAAGTGAAGCCCGCCGAGCAGGCGCCCTCCGAACAACCCGCCGAGGCGAGTACACTGTAAGTATGGAATCGACCGACGGCCCTTCATCCGGCCAATGTTCCAATCCGCACGCCGACCGGCCGTACGGAGCAGTTGCTTACATCGACGGGCAACTCGGAGAGTTTCTGTTGAACCTGCGTGGGGAGGCGGTGTGCGGCTGCGGACTCGCTTCGCATGTGTCGATCCTTCCGCCGCGCTCGATCACGGGTGACGAAGAAGCCGCCGCGCGCTGGCTGCGAGAACATGCGTCGCGCCTAAACGCCTTCGAAGTGCGGCTCGGCGAAGTGACCTATTTCGAGAACAGCACCGTCATCTACATCTCGGTGACGCAAGGCAAGCAAGAGCTCATCGACGCACACGCGGCCCTGGATCAAGGGCCGTTTCGTTTTGATGAAAAGTTCAGGTACTCGCCGCACATCACCCTCGCACAGGATTTCCCGGTGGAGCAACTCGAAGAGAAACTCGCACTGTGCCGCGCGCGCTGGGCGGCCTACGACGGCCCGCGCTCGTTCGGCGTCGAGACGCTCGTGTTCGTGAAAAGTGTCGCCAAGGACTGCTGGGTCGATCTGAAATCGACTCATCTGGAAATGGCTTCGACTCTCGATCAACGCTGAAGCATTTGCTTCGGCGCCTCGCACGCAGCCACGAACTCGTCCAGATACTCCGCACCCGTCGAGGTGCGGTAGAAGTGATACTGCCGCGCCGGATCGAAAGCGCGCTCCTTGAAGGCGTCCATCGGCGTGTAGTTGTACCAGTCCTCCAGACCGAGATTCTTCCACTCGCCCTGATACTGCCGCAACGTTCCGCCGTCGAAGCGCGGGTCGAGCTTCGGTTCGGCGCCGAGCGGCGTCGATCCCACCAGGCACACGAAGTCGATCTCCGGCTGCGCCCGGTGCCAGCGCACATAAGCGAGATCGCCAACAACAACAGTCTTCTGTAACTCCGGCCGAGGCCAGCCCTTCTTCTCGATCCACGCAAGCACCTCCGCCTCGGCTTTCAGCCCGGCCTGTTCTTCCTTCCTTTCCGCATCGTCGATCGCTTGAAACGGCGCGTCCTGATTCGGCAACGGCTGGTAGCTCGTCATCGCCGCCGTCAAAATCTCTACCGCCTTCTCCCGCGAAACGTCCTGTTGAAACGCGCGATAGGCCATCGACACCCTGCGCTGCGGATCGTCCGCCGCGACCAGCCACGACTTCCGTTCGCTCGCGTTCACCCGGTACATGCATTCGCCGACACGAACCGTTTCGCTTGCACTCAGCCACCGGATGTCCTCGCAGTGCTCGCCGGCTTCGTGGACCGCGGGCCGCGAGACATTCCTGCCCGGCCGAGTCACCGTAACAATCAGCGCCTCGCGCCACGGCGTCGACGAGCCCATCCACCGAAATGACTCGAGAAATGAAAAGGATCGGTAAAAGCCGATGATGGCGTATTCGTTACGCACGAATGCCGACGCCTTCCCCAGCGATGACGGCACGCCGATTTGTCCGAAGCCTTTTATTTCTTGTTTTGTTGTTTTCGGCCCGAACATAGCGCCACAGCTTAGCTGCATTCCGGCGGCCAGAACCATCGCTCCGATTTGCCTCCAGTGCCGCATCACTCTCTCATGCGTGGGCGCGCGGCCCAAATTGTCATCGGAATTGGAAAAGGCGCCTGTTGGAACAGGCGC
>VFZW01000007.1 GCA_016871055.1 Acidobacteriota bacterium | reverse complement strand
CTCCTCGGCGTCACACCCTAACACTTTGTTCCCAGCGCCGCACACCCCCCTCTTCGTCTAACTCGTTTGGAGTGTGTCGATTGCCCCGTTTTGCCAAGGGGAACTTCGGCCTAAACGCACAAACATCCAGCAGGCGAACCCCATGTAAAGCACGCCGAGCGTGAGTGTGACGAGCGGCAATGCCCACGCCTCCCGCCAATGTACGATGGAGGTGGAATCCGGGGCGATGCCCAATAATCGCCTCAGCGGAAGAGTGGCCCGATCACGGCTGTCGGCCTGTAGCCTCGCGATTGTATTCGTAACTCAGAGTCCTTAAAACTCAAGCCGCAAGGAAACTTGGCCGGTGCGCGCGCCGCCGAAGTCAACGCCGCGGGTGCCGGTGATGCGGCCGAAGTTGTTGTTGGCGATGTCGAGCACGGGGTCGCCGAGGTTGGTCCAGTTGGGGAGATTCGTAAAGCTGCCTTCGGCGCGGAGCGAGAGGCGCTCGGCGATGCGGAAGCGCTTGCTCATCGCCATGTTGAGACCGAAAGTGCCTGGTCCGTTGACGATGCCGACGCCCGAGGTGCCGAAGCGTGCGATGGGATCGGGATCGGAACCTGGACGCACGCCGACGGCGCAGTTAAACTGGAGCGCGCCGGGAGCGCGACCCGGGCAGACGAAAGCATTGCGGTCGAGCCAGCCTTCGCGATTCGGCGAGGCCACTTCCCCGTTACCGAGACGGTCCGGCCGCGACGCGCCGCGGGAAGCGGCGTTGGTCCCGGACGGGTCGCCGCCGTTGAACGTGGGCGTGAGGAACGGGCCGGACTGCAACGACAGAATCGACGAAAGCTGCCAGCCGCCGAGAATCGCATCGACGGCGCGATTGGCGCCGGACATGTATTTGCGGCCCGCGCCGAAGGGCAGTTCATACACCATCGTATTGATGAAGCGATGGCGGCGGGTGGCGTACACATCGCCACGATCGCCGCGGCGATTGTAGGAATCGGTTACACGTCCGCCGCCCGTTTCGCCAGCGAAACTGCCCGGCGCGGGGCCGGCGTTGTCGGCGAGATTTTTGGCCCAGGTATAGGCGCTGGTGAAGCTGAGTCCGTTCGAGAAGCGGCGGTTCAGTTCCCACTGCAACTCGTTGTAGAAGGCGTTGGCTCCCGCGTCGCGGCTGAAGATCAAGCCCCAGTTCGGGAACGGGCGATCGAGGCTGTTGCGCTGCGAGAAGAACCGATTGGACGACGGCATTTGATTCACGTCGGGCGCCCAGGGCAGGTGCGACGACTTGTTGCCGACATAAGAGAGGCGGAGGCCCAGATTGCGACCGATTTGGCGGTCAAGCGACAGGCCCCACTGGCTCATCGTCGGCGGCTTCAGGTCGATCTGATTGGCGGTGCGGAACTCGAAGGTGCCTTGTGCTCCGGTCCGAACGCCACTGCCGGGCGTGCGCGTGTCCGGAAGCGTGAATATCGGCGCACCGGTCGCGCTCACGTTGTTGAAGTTCCGCACGTCGCTCTGTACGGTGCCTGTGAGCGAGAAGAATATCGAGCCGAGCAGAATCATGTTGTACTGCCCGTAGGTCAAACGCAAAGTGGTCTTGTCGTTCACACGGTAGGCGAAGCCGATGCGCGGCAGGAACTGGGTCTTGTACGTGTTGCGCAGCGCCTCGGGAATACCGGCTTCTTTCGCCGTCACGATCGGCGTACAGGGAACTCCGTTGATGGCGGCGCCGGGGCATGCGTTGAAGGAAAGCGCCGCGCCAGGCGCGACAAACTCGCGCGCTTTCGGGTCAGACATGATGACAACGCGGCCGGTGCGCGGCACGTTGCGATCGAAGTTGGCGATGTTCAATCCCGCGTCGGCATAGCCGGGATGTAACTCGTAGCGCACGCCGATGTCCATCGTCAGCTTCTTCGAGATTTGGAACGTATCTTGAATGTAGGCTTTGTAGTGCTTGGCGCGGCCGTCGTTGTCGCGTGAGACGACGGCGATGGCGCTGCTCACAGGAGTTCCAAGCAAGAAGTCAGCGAAGGGTTCGCCGGCGAAGTTTCCGGAAAACGAGAAGTCGCCGTAGTTATTTCCTGTTGTGAAGCCGAGGGCCGATTGGCCGACCAAACGGCGAATGTCGATTCCGGTCTTGATCGTGTGCCGGCCATGGATCCACGTCACGTTATTGACAAACTGCGAGTTCGACGAGAAACCGAAGCCGGGACGGCCCTTGCTGAAGCCGGTGTAGTTGGTGATTCCGAATGCGGGCAGGCCGTTAAAGAAAATATCTTTCTGGATGTCTCGCAGGTTGAGGCTGTTGGTGAAGGCGCGACCGTCGAAGTTGAAGATCGTAGCGGAGTCGGTAATGACCTCGCCGAAGCGGAATTCATTGAGCAGAGTTGGCTTGATCGTCCAGGTCCATGTCGCGGTGCCCTGATAGAATTTCGCCCGATTGGTGTCGTTGGGTAAGGTCAGGTTGTTGGCGCCCGACGACGGATTGCTCTTGGTGTTGAAGCGCCCCCAGAGGGAGTGTCGCTCGTTGAAAGTGTGATCCACGCGGACCTCGTACTGATCCGACTCCACGTCGATACGCCGGTTCGCGCGATAGTTGCCATTCGCGCGGCGCGCTGTGTCGCCGAAGTTGATGTCGGGATAAAAAGGCAGAATCGCACGGGCAACGGCGTTGATCCGGCTCGACGGGATGACATTGCCGGGAAACGGCGTACGCGTGAACGGGTCGCGAATCGTCACGCCGGGTTCGCGCGAAAAATCGCCATTCTTGACGAACGATGTCGGCACGGTGTTCTGCACGGTGCCCTGGCGGGGAAGTCGCATCGATTCCCACGTGAAATAGAAGAACGTTCGGTTCTTGCCGCTGTACAGTTTCGGTATCAATACGGGGCCACCCATCGTGTAGCCAAACGTATTGCTGACCTTGGCGGGCAGCGAGGGCTGGCTGAACGCGCGTGCATCGAGGGCGCGGTTCTGGTGATACCAGAACGCCGCGCCGTGATACTGGTTCGTGCCGCTCTTCGACGTTACGGTGATGTCGCCTGGCTGGCCGAACTCGGCGGTGTTGCCGACGCCTTGCACGCGAATCTCCGAGATTGATTCAACGGACAGGAACTGATTCTGCTGGACGCTATTGCCGGTGAGCTGAGTGATCGAAATGCCGTCGACCGATGCCTCCGACTGCGCCGGCAGGCCGCCGTGAATCGAAAAGCCGGAACCGTTGTCGGACTGCACGCCAGGCAGCGTTTGCAACAGCCCATATGGGGACGTGTTGCCGGCCGCGCGCAAATTCGACGGAAGATTGAGAACCTTTTCGGGAGAGAGCGAAGAGGCAATCGCCGGACTGTCGGTGGCGATGACGCCAGCGGCTGTTGTCACCTCGATGACCTGCGTTACATCGCCGACCTGCAGCGCGGCATCGACGCGCAACGTCTGGCGGGCGACGAGTTCAAGCGAGGCGGCGTTGAAGGTGCGGAAACCGGCGGCGCTAACGGAGACCGCGTAGGGTCCGGCCTTGACATTCTGAAACTCGAAGCTGCCGTTGGCGTTCGACGTCGTCTCGCGCGAAACGTTTTCGGCGGTGTTGGTCAGTTTGACCTTTGCATCGCGGACGATCGCGCCGGAGGAGTCGCGTACGTCGCCGAGGACGACACCGAACGTGGACTGCGCGTAGGCGGCCGCCGCGCACAACAGCAAAGCGAAAATCTTCATAGTGAGAATAGGCTAGCATGGCGGGCGTTTCATTTTGATTACTCATGGGCTATGCTCAAGCCATGCGTCTGTGGCTACTGTTGATTGCGGTTTCGCTCACCGCGCAGACTCTTACACGCAAGAACATCGCGTCGATACTCGACTTCGAAAACAGCACAGCGGATCGATTCCCAATAGGGTGGAGCGGAAGCACCGCTCCGAGCGTGATCGCCGATTCCTCCACGGCCAACACGGGAAGGCTTTCGGCCCGCATTGAGCGAACCACCACCGACAACGGATTCACCACCATTACTGCCGGCATTCCGTACGACTTCACGGCGAGAACAATCGAATACAGAGGCTTTATCAAAACCGAAAACGTCCGCGACGCAGCTGCAATGTGGATTCGTATCGACGGGCCGGCTGGCTCGCTCGCATTCGCATCCCTTCAGCCGCAAGCCATCAACGGATCCCGCGACTGGCGCGAGTATTCGTTGACTCTGCAGGGCAATCCGGAGGGGCGTCAGTTGGTTTTCGGCTTCCTGCTCTCCGGCCCAGGCAGGGCTTGGGTCGATTCGCTGCAACTGATCGTGGATGGAAAACCAATCGCCGAAGCTCCGGATCGCGAGCCCACCGTACTCGAGACCGACAGGGAGTTTAGCGCCGGATCCCGGATTGCAATCGAACAGCTTTCCGACGTACAGGTCGCCAATCTGGCGTCCCTGGCGTTGGTGTGGGGCTTCGTAAAGTATCACCATCCTACCGTCACGTCCGGAAAGCGGCACTGGGACTTCGATTTGTTTCGCGTCATGCCGGCGGTCCTTTCGGCCGAAAACACGGAGGTTGCCGCCGCTGCGATAGCCGACTGGGTCGACGCGCTCGGTCCAGTTCCGCAATGTACGAGTTGCGCGTCGCTGCGAGATGCAAATCTGCAACTGGCGCCGCCCAGCATGGACTGGGTGCAGTCTCTGGGCGATCGGCTCGGGACAAAACTCGAAAGCATCCATCCCAATCGCACGACGACGCCTCAGTTTTTCGTCGAGCTCTTTCCCAACGTGGGAAATCCGAACCTCGAACGCGAGCTATACTACGCTTCGATTCGCCTTCCCGACAGCGGCTATCAGTTGCTCGGACTCTTCCGGTTCTGGAATTTGATGCAGTACTTCAATCCGAACCGCGACATCATGGGCGACGATCCGGACGACACCGAATACTGGAATCGCACGCTCGCCGAATCCATACGCCCATTCGCATTGGCGAAGACTCGTGTCGAGTATCAGCAAGCTTTTCTGAAGCTCATCGCAAAGGTGCATGACACGCACGCGAATCTTTGGAGCGGGATATCGACGCGCCCGCCGGTGGGCGCGTGTATGCTGCCGGTAGACATTCGCTTCGTCGAAGACCGACCCGTGGTCTACCGCACGACCGCGCGCCCAGGCACCGCCGCCGGGCCGCTGCGTATCGGTGATGTGATCACCGCCATCGATGGCTCAACGGTCGAATCTCTGCTCGATGCCTGGAGACCTTTTTATGCGGCCTCGAACGAACCGACGCGTTTACGCGATATCGGAATCAACATGACGCGCGGCGCTTGCGGCGCGGTCGATGTGACGGTGGATCGCGGCGGCGAAACCACAACGCTCGCCGCAACCCGCCATACGCTTAGCGTGATAGATACGAGCCGTGCCTTTGTTCACGATCTCCCGGGCCCGGCGTTTCAAAAGCCAGCCGAAGACATCGCCTATATCAAGATCAGCGATGCGCGCGGCGGAGGCAGGCCGTTACTTTGAATCGGCGGCGGGAACCGCGGGACTCATTATCGATTTGCGCAACTATCCATCCGACTTTCCGATTTTTCAAATCGGGGGCCGGCTGGTTTCCGAGACGACGCCGTTTGTTCAGTTCACGCGGGCCGATCTCGGTAACCCGGGCGCCTTTCATTTCAGGGACGGCGCAGCCCTCCAGCCACTCGCGCCTCACTACAAAGGCAAGGTCGTCATCCTGATCGATGAGATTACGCAGAGCAGCGCCGAGTATCACACGATGGCATTCCGCACCGCGCCCAGAGCGGTCGTACTGGGCAGCACAACAGCAGGCGCCGATGGCAACGTTTCGACCATACCCCTTCCCGGCAATGAACGTTCAATGATCAGCGGCATCGGCGTTTTTTATCCTGACAAGCGGCCGACGCAGCGCATCGGCATCGTGCCCGACGTGGAATTGAAACCGACGATCGCTGGCATTCGCGACGGACGCGATGAGTTGATCGAAGCAGCGATACGGATCATTCGCGGAGCCAATCCGTAGGGTTTATAATTACTATCAAGAATGCTTGCAACGGCCACACAACCGGTCGGGCGCGTCGTGCTGCGCGACATCAGCTGGGATTTCTACCAGAGTCTGTTGGGTGAAATCGGCGACGCTCCGGGAACCAGAATTACCTACGATAATGGGCTGCTACAAATCATGGTGATATCCGCCGCGCACGATAATCCTAACAGGACGCTGGCCAGCATTGTGGAGATCGTGGCCGAGGAAACGGAAACCGATGTCTGCCACCTAGGCTCAACAACCATTCAACGGCCCGATCTGCTGAAGGGCTTCGAACCAGATTCGTGTTTTTATTTCACGAACGCCGACTCCGTTCGTAACAAGAATGCCCTCGAGCTCCCACGCGATCCAGCCCCTCAACTGGTCATCGAAGTGGATGTTACCGCCAGTTCATTGAATCGATTTTCAATCTTCGCCGCGGTCGGAGTGGCTGAACTTTGGCACTACGCGGACGACAAAGCGGAGATTTACGTCCTGAAGAATGGCGAATACGAAAAGGCCGCAAACAGTCTTTTTCTCCCGGTCTTGACACCGGGAGCCCTCACTGAGTTCACCAATTCCTACCGTCGAAAGATGTGGCCTGTCTGGACGCGTGAACTGCGCGAGTGGGTTAGGACGCAGTAGACTCGGCGCGCCAGGGTTCTTCGCTCCGCGATCGGGCGGGAAAAAGCATTAGTCGGAGTCCATAGTCGAATTCCAGCCGCGCGTCGCCGCATTGAGACAATCGACGCCAGACGACAGTTGCACCAGGTACGAAGCCGCACCGCCCGGCAGGGGAAAATCGTGCAATCGCTTCTAATCGATCACCGGGTCAACACTTGCGGAAGCTTCGGCGGCAGCCGTTATGCTGTCGGACGCTGCGCCGACTGCGAGCTAGAGGTCGTGTTTGTTGGAGATCCGAAACGCCGCCGACCGCTGGGCTTACGCGCACGGTGAGGCGAGAATGTGGCGAGCCTCGCATACATAATGGACAAATGCGCACCCTACCAATGGCGTTTGTTTTTGCAACTGCACTCTTCGCGCAGTCCAAGGCCACTCCGCTACTGACCAAAGACCTCACGCCGATCGCCGGCAAAGAAGCCATGATGTTGACCGTCGATCTTCCGCCGGGCGCCGCGTCGGCCTCGCATCGTCACAACGCGCACACCTTCGTTTACGTGCTCGAAGGCACATTGGAGATGCAGGTGAAGGGCGGGCCGCTTCTGACTTTGAAACCCGGCGAAACGTTTTATGAGACGCCGGCCGATATCCACTCCGTGTCGCGTAATGCAAGCAAAACGCAACCCGCGAAAATCCTCGTGTTTTTCGTGAAGGACAAGGGCGCGCCGACTACAGTGCCTGCGCCGTAACGGCGAATGCGGTGGCAATGAGAGGGTCGTCCTCCTTGACGAGAGGCTCGTCGTCGCGCCAGCTGCCGTCGGCGCGCTGCAACTGCGCGAGATCGGTTGAGACGCCGAGGGCGTGGCGGCGGGAGGCGGCCCAGTAGTAGCGAAGGCCCTCCGCGTAACGCTGGCGCGCTTCGCTCGCGAAACCGGGCGACAAGCCGGCCCGGTCTTTTGCGCGAAGCCATCGCAGAGCATGGCTGGGATCGCCGCCCGCGGCCTGTAGTGTAAGTGCAGCATCAGCTGTCGCCGTACCGTAGCCGGTTCCGTCGCCGGCTTTGTTGGCGTCGACGACGACCGGTGAGAAGAGATAGCCGCCGTCGACGGCGCGACATCGCTCGATGAAGACGCGCGCCGCGCGCATCGATGGATCGCCTGGTTTCACACCGGCGGCGGCCAGACCTTCGACGACGTAGCGTGTCATCGAAATATCGACGTGACCAGGATGCGGCGCACGGCGGCGGGGGCCTCCGATGCCCCACGCGCCGTAGGCTGCATCGCTTGGCTGCCGGCCGTTGTGTTCGACCAACTGCTGCTCGCGAAGCCAGTCGACCAGTTTCGGCGCAGGCCGTTTCACACGAGCCAGAGCCTTGACCGAAAGCGCCACCGAGTAACACGGATAGTCGTCGCCGAACTGCAACGCGTGGCGTTCGATAAATTCGATCGCGCGGCCGGGCGAGGCGCCGGCGTCCATCAGCGCGTTGGCGACGAAGGGTGTCAGGGAAAAGCCATCGCGAAGTAAACCGTACGTTTCGCTTCGCCAGGCTCCGTCGCGCGACTGTCTGCGCTGCAAATACGCGATGCCGCGCGCCAGCGGCGTGCTGGGTTTCGAGCAGCACGCCGCTAGAAAGGTTCGGCGTCTCATCGGTCCGCCGTTAGTGTCAACACCGCCGCGCTAGTAACCGCAACGCGGCCCGTGATGCAGTGGTGTCCGGCCCAGGTGCCGTCGTTGTTTTGCAGCTTGACCAACTTCGCCTTGATGTCGGTATTCCACTTCTTCCACGCATCGCCTCCGGTGCGACGCAGGCTTTCGCTGATGTTCAGATACGAGAAAAACTCTTCGCCTCCCATCGATCCGAATCCTTCGACGAGCGCGGGTTGCGCCACTTCGTTTTCGATCGCCTTGATCTCTTTCTTGTTGCGCTGGCGATCGGCCTCGGTGCGGCTGAGTTGTTCGAGCATCTGCGCGCGGTCATAGAGAGCGACACCGGCGCCGGCGTCGCTGGCGGCCATCGGACGACCTCCGACAACACGGCTCTCGGCCACTTTCGCGGCGTTCTTGGTGGTGTACGTGTCGACCCGCGCCATCGTCGTATCGCGGACTTTCACGCCCTTGGCCTTGGCCTGATACAAGCTGCGGGATGCCATCGACGTACCGAGAATCGGCGCCCAACCCGAGATGTTCCAGCTTCCGTCCTGCAGCTGGGCAGTCTCGATCTTGCGCACGCACTTTTCCAACGCCGCGCGCACGCGGCGGTTCAACTGCGCGTCGGACATCTGTCCGTCGATCTCGCTGAACAGCATTGACGTCAGAAAGGTATCGATAAACGGCCCGAGCTTGCGTTGGATCTGCGTGCCTTCGATCGCGGTGATCGCGAGGCCCTCTTCCTTGCTCTTTTCAACATGACCCAGGATAAATTCAACGCCGCGACGGACCTGGTTCGGATACGATCCGGCGCGACGAATCGCCATCACCGCAACCGCTGTGTTGGCGACATCGTTTTGATTCGTCTCCAGGTTCACTCCCTTGCGCGCGTGGGACGTCGCGCCGCCATCCTGTCCCCAACCTCCGTCGGGGCCTTGTGTAGCCAGCAGCCAGGACACCGCTTTTTCATGGGGCACCGAAGCGTAACAAACGGCGGCCAGTGTCGCGGCCGCGAACATCATTCTGAGTTTCATTCGAACTCTCCTTGCCCTTGAGATCATGCGGCGTGGAGAATCCTTTCAGCTATTCTTTGCGCTGTGGTTGAAACAAAACCGTGGTCGAGACGATATGCGACCAACTGCGGTCGGGAGCCAACCGAACTTCGTAGCCCAGTCCCATCGCCGTGGTTCGGTTCATGCGGCGGTTCATCACAAGGCCGCTGCGGAAATACCATCTATCGTTCGAACGCAGTACCTCGAAATGTGAGAATGGCAACCACGTTCCCGACGTTTTCGCCAAGGACGTTCGCGTCCGGACTCGATTAAAATCGCCGCCCGGGATCAGATGAAAGCGTTCGATAAGCAACCGCTGCTCTAGCGCCGTCCGCCTCGTCCGCTTCAGTGTGAAGACTGCACCGCCGAAGTACCGGTTGTAGTCCCGCCAACCGGCCGGCTGGCGGTTCGGATAATTTTGGTTCAAGAAATAGTAGCCCGCGATCCCAACCACGTTTTTGTTTACACGGTATTGAAGAATGGGCCCGAAGCGGAACTGAAAGAACTCCCGAAAGGCATCGCGAGTTCGAAAGCGCATATGCATCTGAACCGTCGTGCGCTTGTTCAGAACGAGGTCCATGTTGTTGATGTGCATGGACTCGGCGTCGTGTTGCGCAAACACGGCACCGCCGAAAATTGCGACGAACAGAACCGGTCGAAGCATTTGTCCATTGTCACGGATTCGCTACAATCGCGCCAACTCGCTGACCGGTTTTCGGAGCACAGGATGCACAAGGCGCGGCGCGATTTCGTTGAGAGGTTCGAGCACGAAACGTCGCTCGTGCAGCGATGCGTGCGGAATCGTGAGGTCCTTGGTACACATGACGACGTCCCCGTAGAAGAGTATGTCGATGTCGATGCAACGTGGACCTTTGTCGACGATCTTCCTGCGTCCCATATCGCGTTCAATACGCTGCAGCGTTCGCAACAGGGCGCGTGGCATCAAGGTGGTTTTGGCCTCGATCACCATATTGAGAAACCGCGGCTGATTGAGCACATAGGCGGGCTCGGTTTCGATGACCGTGCTGCGTTTGGTGATCGTGATGCCCGCCGCGGCGATTCGATGCAAAGCGTCTTCGAGCAGCGCGCGGCGGTCGCCGATGTTAGAGCCGAGGCCGAGGTAGATCGTCTTCAAAACAGGCCGGGTTGATTCGGCATCACCGCGGGCGGTGCAATCTTAAAGTAGTCGAAAGCACGGCGTGTGGCCACGCGTCCGCGCGGTGTGCGGTCGAGAAATCCGAGCTGCATCAGGTACGGCTCGTACACATCTTCGATCGTCGCTTCCTCTTCATCGATCGACGCGGCGATGGTCTTAATGCCCACCGGGCCGCCCGCATACTTTTCGAGGATCGTGGCCATGATCTTCTGGTCGATCTCGTCCAGACCGTATCGGTCGACTTCTAGCATGTCGAGCGCGGTGACCGAGACATCATGCGTGACTTGCCCAGCCGCGCGCACCTGCGCGTAGTCGCGAACGCGGCGCAACAGGCGGTTGGCGATTCGCGGCGTTCCGCGCGCGCGCCGGGCGATCTCGGCCGCGCCCATCTCATCGACCTTCACCTGCAACAGCGCCGCGCTGCGCAGCACGATGGAAGTGAGATCGTCAATGTCGTACGGATTCAGGCGCAGAACGAGGCCGAATCGTCCTCGCAACGGCGCGCTGATCAGCCCTTGGCGGGTCGTCGCGCCGATCGCGGTGAAGCGCTGAATCTGCATCGAGTGCGTGCGGGCTCCCGCGCCGGTGCCGACCATTAAGTCGACACGGAAGTCCTCGAGCGCCGAGTACAGGATCTCCTCCACATCGGGAAGGAGGCGGTGGATTTCGTCGATGAAGAACACCTGCTTTTCGCGCAGGTTGGTCAGCACGCCCGTGAGGTCGAGTTTCTTCTGCAGGATCGGCGCGGCGGTCTGATCGAAGGCGACGTTCAGTTCGCCGGAAATGATGTTGGCCAGCGTCGTCTTGCCCAGCCCCGGCGGGCCGTAGAGAAGAACGTGATCGAGCGCTTCGCCGCGCTGCCGGGCGGCCTCGATCGCGATGGCGAGATTTTCCTTCAAGCGCGACTGGCCGGTGAATTCCTGCAAGCGAGACGGGCGCAACGCCGCCTCGAATTGCTTCTCGCTGTCGAGCGCCGCGCCAGAGATAAGTCCGCGATCACGCATTAGCGAACCGCCTCCATCGCCTTGCGGAAGAGCGACTCGAAATCGCCATCGGGCAGCGCGGCCTTGGCTTTGCGCACGGCGGCTTCTGCGTTGGCGCGCTGCGAGCCGAGATTAACAAGCGCGCTGATCAGGTCCTGTTCGAGTTCGGAAAGCTGCGGTCCTTTGTCGAGCGCGCCGATCGCCGTCGAACCCGCGATAGCGATGTCGAGCTTGTCGCGCAGTTCGACGACCATGCGCTCGGCGGTCTTCTTGCCGATGCCGCTGATGCGCGTCAATTGCGCCAGATCGGCGTTGCGAATGGCGTTGACCAAATCGGCCGGCGCGATGCCGGAGAGCGCCGTGATCGCCACCTTCGGTCCGATGCCGGAAACTGTAATCAGCTTTTCAAACAGTAGTTTCTCTTCCGGCGTGTGAAAGCCGTAGAGCAGAAACGCGTCCTCGCGAACGTGCGTGTGAACGCGCAACCTGGCCTCTTTGCCGGCCTCGGGAAGGCGCGAGAACGTCGACACGGGAATCGTCAATTCATAGCCGACGCCGCCCGCCTCAAGCACCACGAGGTTGGGATGTTTTTCGAGTACGGTTCCTCGCAGGTGCGCAATCATCGTAAACTCACATTCTACATGGCACGCCGAATGTTCTTCGTTCCGGAGGTGCGGCGCGGCATGGCGTCGCTTGCGGGAGATGCCGCCGCGCATCTGGTGCGCGTGCTGCGGGTCGAGGAGGATCAGCAGTTCGAAATCTCCGACAATTCGCATCGCTACCTGGCAACGGTGGTGACCGCGCGCAAGAGTGAAGTGGTCTTTGAGATCGACGAGCAGCTGCCCGATCTCGCGCCAGTGCCGGACGTAACTCTGTACGCGAGCCTGTTCAAGTTCGATCACTTCGAATGGCTGCTCGAAAAGGCGACGGAGTGCAATGTGCACCGCATCGTACCGGTGATCGCGGAACGTACCGAACGGGGCCTCGACCAAGCGGCCACGAAGCGCGCGGAACGGTGGGAGCGAATCTTGCTTGAGGCCAGTCAGCAGTGCCGGCGCATGGTGGTGCCGTTGCTCGACGGCGCGATGAAATTTGAGCAGGCGCTGGCGGCGGGTGCGACTCATCGCATCGTGCTCGACGAGTTGCGCGCCGGGCCGCCGTTGGTGACCCTGTCGTTACAGCCCGGTGAAAGTGTTGCGTTGTTGCTGGGTCCCGAAGGCGGTTGGGCCGACCGCGAAAGACAAGCCGCCGTTGACAATGGATGGCGCGCGATGAGCCTTGGGCCGAACGTGTTGCGGGCGGAGACGGCGGGCGTCGCGGCGCTGGCGACGATCACCCAGCTTGTTTCGCGTACAATAACCTGATACCGTAAACGAAACTCAACTTTTTCAAAGGAGTAGTGCTCATGAGACAGTTCGTACTCGCTTTTGCATTAACCGGTCTGGTGATGGTGGGCCAGACGACGTCCACGGAGATCCTCGGCAACGTTATCGACCCTTCCGGCGCGGTGGTTCCGAACGCCAAGGTCAAGGCGCGCCGCACGGCGACCGGCCAAGTCCGCGAGGCCGCGACCAACTCCGAAGGCAACTACACCTTCCCGCTGATCGACATCGGCGAATATGTCGTTTCCGTCGAAGCCACGGGCTTCAAGACTCAGGAGAAGCGCGGCGTAACCGTCGAACTCCAACAGAAGGCGCGTCTCGATTTCCGGCTCGACGTCGGTTCGGCAACCGAAATCGTCGAGGTGACGGCGCAAGCGATCTCGATGAAGACGGAAGACGCGGCGGTCGGGGGAGTCATCGACAACAAGCGAGTGGTCGAGTTGCCGCTGAACGGGCGCAACGTCGCCACTCTGGCTGTACTGGTCCCGGGCGTCCAATTCGGTATTCGGATGGGCCTCGACGGGTCGGGCGGATTCCCGATTCCCGGCAATGGCGTGGCCATCTCCGCCAACGGCCAGCGTGAGGTGAACCAGCAGGTGACGCTCGATGGTGTCATCGCAACTGAACCGCGCGTGAACACCGCCGCGTTCTCGCCGTCGATCGACGCGCTGGAAGAGTTCAAGGTGCAGACGAGTTCCTACTCCGCCGAATACGGGCAGAATTCCGGCGCCATCGTTCAGATGGTCGTCAAGGGCGGCACTAACCGTTTCCGAGGGACACTGTTCGAGTTTCTCCGCAATGACAAGTTCGCCGCCAAGGACTACTTCCTGAATTTCCAAGTGCCGGCCACGGCGCGCTTGCAGCCAAAGAACGTGCTGCAACGCAATCAGTTCGGCGCGTTCGTCAGCGGCCCGGTTCTCTTTCCGAAACTGTACAACGGCAAGGACAAGACGTTCTGGAGTTTCAATTACGAAGGCCGCCGCGAGAAGCGCGAAGTGCAAGCGGAAGCATTCTGGTTCCCGGCCGAATTCCGGAACGGAAACTTCTCCTCGCTGTTGACCCCTCCAATCCTCGGCGGCCGGCCCGTTCGAGCGCCAATCCAGATCTTCGACCCCATTACCGGCGATCCGTTTCAGGGCAATATCATTCCGCCAAGCCGCATCAACGCCGCCGCGCAACGATACGTTAACACCTATCTGCCGCTGCCGCAGTTCACGACGGTCGACCCGCTCGACATCAACGTGCGCGGTTCGGTTCCGAACATCATCAACGCAAATCAGTACATGTTCCGCATCGATCACAACTTTTCGTCCAGCGACAAAGTGTTCGTTCGCTACATCACCGACCGGGGCGCTTGGGACAATGGCGATCTGAACCCGAACTTCTTTTACTTCGTTCGCTCGGTGAATTACAACCTCGCAGCCCAGCACATCAAGATTATCAGCCCGTCGATGGTCAACGAGGTTCGATATGGCCTCAACAAATCCGATAACAATACTCTGAATCCGCGTTCCAACTCGAGTTTCGACCTCGACTCGCTCGGAATCGGGCAGATCCGGACGACGTCCGGCCGAAAGTTGACGTCGCGCGAGATGGGACTGCCGGGCATAGGCGGGCTGATGGGCGGCGACCGCGATGGTGGCAATGGCTTCGACTTCAACACCGTGCACCAGATTACCGACAACTTCTCGTTTACGCGAGGAAAGCACACGTTTAAGTCGGGTTTTGAATATCGCAAGAATATTCTTGACCGCGCCGCCGCCAACGTACCGCGCGGCTCGATCTCTTGCTGCCCGGGCGGCTACGCGCTGGCCGGTTGGCTGCAAGGCATCGTCGGTAACACGGAGACCGGTGAAGGGTTCCCGTACACCGAACCGCGTCAAAACCGTTGGTCGGCATACTTTCTCGACGACATGAAAGTCACGCGTAAGTTGACGATGAACATTGGCATGCGCTGGGACTTCTTTCAAGTTCCGCTCGATAACTTCGGCGCGTGGCGCACGCTGCGTCTTGATATCCTGAGCGACTCGCCGCAAGGCCGCGTTCCAACCGTCATCCCCAACGTCAACACGAAGAACTTCCCGATCTACAACAAGGACAACCGTTACTTCATGCCGCGCCTTGGGCTCGCATATCGCGTGACGGACAAGTGGACGCTGCGTGCGGGCTTCGGTTGGTTCGCGAACGCGCAGCAGTTGAACAACTTTACTATCTTGAACCTGGTGCCTCCGATCTCCGGCACTCTCGCTTTCCCGGTTGTCGATCAGGTCGCGCAGACTATCGCCTACAACTACGGAGGCCAGACTTACAATCTCCAGACCCGCCGGATCGTCGGGGCTGTGAATCGGGTCGGCAACTTGTACGGCGGCGGTGGAACGACTTCAACCGTGCGCAACACGATTCTTGTGCCGCCGGACAACAAGGCGTCCAATCACTATCAATGGAGCTTCGACTTGCAGCGTCAGATGTTCTGGAACACGATGCTGACGATCGCCTATGTCGGCAGCGCCAGCCGCCACCTGGACAACACGATTACCTTCAACAATCCCGATCCGGCGTTCCTGAATACGAATGTACAGGCTCGGCGTCCCTACCCATTCCACCGCAGCCAAGGCGAAACGCCGACGTTTGGAACGGGCAACATCCGCTACTTGGACAGCTATGCCAACGGCAGCTACAACGGTTTGCAGATCAGTTACGACAAGCGCTTCTCGCAAGGCTTGACGTTTGGATTGGCATACACGTATAGCAAGTCAATCGGTGAAGGGTATGGACGCAACGAAAGCGGCGCCGGCGTCGCCAATGGTTACCAAAATCCTCGAGACCGCCGTCAGGCGCGAGGCCGCTACGGGTTCGATGTCGGCCACAACATGGTGTACAACTTCGTCTACGAAGCGCCGTTCCTCAATCGCTTCAAGGGCGTGGCGGGTGCTATTCTCGCCGGCTGGCAAACCAACGGCGTGCTGACTCTACGTACCGGCTTCCCGTTCACTGTGAACGGAGGGAACCTCAACACCGGCGGGTTCACGTTGCCGGATCGCGTGGCCGATGGCCGTTTGAACGACGCCGCGACGCGCCAACTCTGGTTCGATCCCACCGCGTTCCGTCGCACCGATTGCAACATCCCGAACCGGCAGGATCTCTGCCACTACGGCAATTCCGCAATCGACGCTCTCGTCAGCCCCGGCGCGCAGAACATCGACTTCTCGGTTTACAAGAACTGGAAGCTGAATTTCCTCGGCGACGCCGGCCGGTTGCAGTTCCGCGCGGAGTTTTTCAATCTGTTCAACACTCCGAACTTCGGGCAGCCGAACGGCATCGGATTCACGACGCTTGACAGCATAATTCCCGATGCGCCGCGTCAAGGCGAGATCCGTTCGCTGCGGCAACCGATGCGGGTCATTCAGTTCGGCGCGAAGCTCTATTTTTAGGGGCTAAGCATGAGAGGATGAGAAGTTCCATCCTTTCATGCCAGGCCCGTCCCACATGGCGGCGTTGCTCCGCGTTCGCCCCGGGTTTCCGTTCACGTTCGGGCTGACGCTGGCTGTCATCGGATTGATCGCGTACCCGTTCGGCGCAGGGCTTTGGTACAACAACACAGGCGTCGCGGACAGTGACTGGGTCAAGGAACTCTACGTACGCAAAGAGGTGGCGCTGGCGGACGCCCCCTCGCCGCGGGTGTTGATTGTCGGCGGGTCGGGATGCTTATTCACGATCGATGCGGAACACATCGGAGCACGGCTTGGCAAGCCGGCCGTGAATCTGTGCAGTCATGCCGGCGTGGCGCTGGAGTACTTTCTGGCTTACGCGCGGCGGCATGCACGGCCCGGCGATTCGGTCGTCATCGTCCCGGAACACCGCGTGCTGTTTCGCAAAGAACCGGAGATCGCCGAAACCAAGTGGAAGTATTTCTCGACATGGGATCGCCGGCATTACCTGGAACACGGTCTGATCGGCGCGCTTAAGAGTATCTATCGAATTCCGTTCCGCGATTTGGCGGCGGCGAAACAGGGTCTGGAGGCTCACGAGCAACGGAACGCCGGCTATCCGGCATCCCGGCTCTCGACGGCCGGCGACATGCGGCTGCGCACTCCGATTACACCAACGCGGCTGAAGAATCTAAAAGACCTATTTGTCTTGCCGTCGCCCGCCGCCGACGTGCTCGTGCGCGACATGGTGCGTTGGGCCAAGGGCCGCGGAGTGCATCTCTACGCCGTTCCCGAGGCCACGGCGCTTGCGCCGGAAGACTACCCGCTAACAGAAACGCTTTTCGCGCTGATGAAGACCTGGTGGCGCGATCGAGGTGTGACGCTACTAGTCCCCCACGAAGATGGCCGGCTGCCTCCGGATCTGTTTCAAGATACCGCACAGCACGGTGGAGCCGGTTTGCAATACGTCTGGTCGAACCATATCGCCGACGCCATGCTCGGCGTATCCTCCGAAGCTCGGGATATCTTGCTGCTGCCGTCGCATCCGGTTGAAGGAGAGCCGTCCCAGCGGACGCTGCCGAAAGGCGCCAGGGCGATGGTCTACAGCCCTGAAGAGGAACGTGCGTGGGGCGTGATCAACGATTCCGGAATCGCTCGCGCGATTGGCGGCGGCGCGCGCGTCTTCGCCGGCGCGCCGTCATTGAGTGTGCCTGGATTTGACGTCGAAACCGTCTCCTCAAAACGGGAGACCGAAGCGGAAGTCTTGCGGCGCCACGCCGGCGATATCATCCTGCGATGCCCATCGGGTCAAGAACCGCCCCCACCCGGCTTTCGCGTTCGCACGGAGTCTGCCGGCGGAAAGTGCTCGATTCTCATCGACGGCCGTGACATCGCCGCGCCATGGCCGCACACACAGATCCGCACGCTGGATGCGGGGCGAGCAATCGTCACGGGTGTGTATCAATTCGACGCTGATGGCACGGTATTGACAGATTGGCTCGGAGAGCTGAAGCGGCAATGAGATTTCATAGTTTCGAATTTCTCGGCCTGTTTCTGCCCATCGTACTGTTCGGCTATTGGTGGCTGGCGGCAAAGGGCCGATCACGATGGGCGCTGTATTTTCTCCTCGCCGCTTCGTTCGTATTTTATGCAGCGCGCTATTGACCGCATGTGTTCGTTCTCTCCGGTTCGATCACATTCAACTACCTCATTGGCCGCCAAATTCTGGCGACCGGATCTCGCAGACTGCTCGGCCTGGGCGTCGCCGCAAACCTGGCGCTGCTAGCGTTCTACTAGTACTCCGGGTTCTTGCTTCCGTTTGGTATTTCGTTCTTCACCTTCACGCAAATCGCTTTCCTGGCCGACGCCGCAGAACGGGAGGTCAGTCAACTGACGCCGGCGACCTACGCGCTGTTCGTCTCGTTCTTCCCGCACAGCGTCGCGGGACCGATTCTGCATCACCGCAACATGCTGGAGCAGTTCGCCGCCAAGGCGACTTCGCGCTGGAACGAATCGAACTTTGCAAGTGGTGTTGTTCATTTCACGATCGGGCTGTTCAAGAAGGTTGCGATCGCCGACACCCTGGCGCCGTGGGCCAATTCCGCGTTCGGTCCCAACGGACCCGGCGATTTCACCGACGCGTGGATCGGACTGATCACCTACGCTTTACAGCTCTACTTCGATTTCTCCGGCTACTGCGACATGGCCAACGGGCTCGCGTTGATGTTCAATATCCGCTTCCCGCGAAACTTCGACGCTCCTTATCAGGCCGACAGCATCGTCGACTTCTGGCGGCGATGGCACATCACGCTTTCCAACTTTCTGCGCAACTATTTGATGTTCCGGCTGCCGGGGAACCGTGTCCGCGCGACATGGATGCGAAATGTCTTTCTGACAATGCTCGCCGGGGGCATCTGGCACGGCGCCGGTTGGAACTTCGCGATTTGGGGCGCGTTGCACGGTTGCTACTTGTTGGCCAACCACTGGTTCCGCGCGTCGAAACGAAGCATGTCGCCGTTCGCCGCTCGCGCGCTCACGCTATTCGCGGTCTTGATCGCGTGGGTTCCCTTCCGCGCCGAGACGCCCAAACGGCGTGGAACTACTGGCAGGCTCTCGCCGGAACGAGTGGCGCACCGCTGGCCGATTCGCCCGGAGGCGCGTGGCAACAAGCATTCGTTGGAGTGCTCGCGTACGCGGTACTTTGCGTACCAACGGCCGAACGGTACTTGGAGAATCGCGTGATCGGCCTGAGCCATGCGGTCACCGCGGCGCTGATTTTTTTCTTCTGCCTGCTCCTGATGCGCGAGACAGCTCTCGATCTGCGACCGTCGGATTTTATCTACTTCCGATTCTGAGCCGCTAACCGCGGGGCAGGCCGTGGTCAATAGCGCCAGAAACTTGGGCGGTACCGCGCGCGCCTCGGAGGTGCGAGTTTCTGGAGGTACTCGCGCGCAACGGACTCGCTGCGGCTTAAACACCCGTGACAGATTCCGGCGGCAGACCCAACTCTTCGCGGAGCCAAGCGCGAGCGAAGGTCCATTCCCTCTTCACCGTGCGAGGCGAACAATTCAGTACTTCGGCCGTTTCTTCGATCGAGAGGCCGCCGAAAAAGCGCAGTTCGATCACCTTGCAGGCTCGCACGTCGTGTTCGGCGAGTCGTGTCATCGCTTCATCCAGCCGGACCAATTCGTCGCTCCGCTGCGGGCTGAACACAAGACCTTCATCGAGCGGCAGCAAATCGAAGCCGCCGCCACGCTTGCCGGCAATGCGCTTGCGCGCATGATCGACCAGGATGCGCCGCATAATCTGCGCGGCGACGGCGAAAAAGTGGGCGCGGTCTTTCCAGTTGGCGCCCTTCATCTGCACCAGCTTCATATACGCTTCGTTGACAAGCGCTGTCGTCTGCAACGTGTGCCCTTGTTTCTCGCGCCGCATGTATCGGGCGGCGATTACGCGCAACTCATGCTGCACCATTTTCACGAGCTGCGACTGCGCGTCTTCATCGCCTTCCTGAAAGCGGTGAAGGAGCGTAGTGATTTCGTCTTTCGGAGCCAATGAGGAACAGTATAGCTAAGGCTAGATCGCCGGTTGATACAATTGACAGCCGAACCATGCGAATACTAGCGACACTCCTGTTTTCGATTGCGCTGTTGGCGCAGCCCGAGGTGCATCCTGACCGGCGCGTGACCTTTAGGATCGAAGCTCCGCGCGCTTCTCAAGTTTCCTTCTTCGGCGACTGGATGCCGGTCGGCAAACCGGCGCCGATGACCAAAGACGCCAAGGGCGTCTGGAGCGTCACGCTTGGGCCACTCGCGCCGGGCGACTACATTTACTCCTTTACCGTCGATGGCGTGACGATGCCCGATCCGATCCATCCGCGCGTGAAACTGCGCGCGCGGACGGTCGCCAGCATGGTCGAAGTACCCGCGCCATCCCCCGCGGTTTGGGAAGCGCGCGATGTGCCGCACGGATCTGTGGATGTGAACTGGCAGAAGTCGAGCGTACTCGGCGATACGCGCTGGATTTGGGTCTACACGCCGCCGGGATACGAGAAGTCGAAAGCGAAGTACCCGGTGCTTTATCTGTTCCACGGCTCCAACGACATAGCCGGCGGATGGGTCCTTGCGGGCCACGCGAATTTCATCCTCGACAATTTAATCGCGGAGAAAAAGGCCGTGCCGATGATCGTCGTTATGCCTTTCGGGCACGCGGTACCGTTCGGGTCTCCGCGCGAGGTGCAAGCGACCAACGTCGCGAAGTTCGAGGAGTACATTTTGAAGGACGTCATGCCCATGGTGAACGGCAAGTATCGCGTTGCGACGTCGCGCGCAAAAACGGCCATCGCGAGGCTGTCTATGGGCGGCGGGCAGTCGCTGGCGATCGGCTTCAAACATGTCCACAAATTCAGTGCGATCGGCGCATTCAGCGCGGGGGCGCCAGCGGACTTACCGCTCGAAGGCGCACTCGCAAAGAAGCCGCTCATATGGTTCGCATGCGGTAAGGACGACCCGGTCGTCAAGCGCAATGAAGACTTCGCCGCGCTGCTTCAATCGAAGGGCATCACACACACCTATCAAACGACCGAGGGCAACCACACCTACGCTGTCTGGCGGCGATATCTGGTCGAGTTCGCGCCGCTGCTGTTCAAGTAGTTACTCCTTCACGATTTTCCCGAACATCTGGCCGCCGCCTCGCTGGCCGCTCCATGTGCCGGCATATTGATCGCCACTTAGGACGATGTGCGCTGTCCAAGTACCGACGCCGGGAATCGTCAGGTCTTCCATCGTGATGACTGCCGCCTTGCCCGCCCATTTAATGGTGATGGGAATTGGGACGGCGATCTCTTTGCCGTCGTAGTTCATCTTGGACTTGAACATCCACGTCTCGCCGGCCATCTTTGAAACGCTCTCGATCTTGTAGCGTTCAGGGCCGAAGGTGCCCTCCTTGTTCGTGCGCGTCGAGTAGCCGACGAGCGTGACATTCTTCATCCGCTCTTCAAATATCTTCTCGTGGTCCGGAGGTTTCGAGCACGACGCCAGCATCAATAGCAGACTGAGATATCTCACTTGCGCTTGTTCTCCAGCCAAAACACGTTCTGCGTGTTCTGTCCCGCCACAAGTACATCGAGGTCTCCGTCGTTATCCATGTCGGTCAGCCGGATATCGTAGGCGGCGTTCCCATGCCAGATGTCGCGACGAGTAAAATTGCCCCTGCCGTCGTTTTCAAAGATCGCCACGATGTGGCTGTCCTTGCCGCACGTGACGGCGTCGATGTCGCCATCGCCGTCGATATCGCCGAGCGCCAGATCGTGCGGGCCGCCGAGTTCCGTATCGATTTCGTGGCGCGCCCAGTTCGGCGCTTCAAACCAGACGGCGCCGAAGCCGTGGCCTCGCGTGGCGAAGAAGTCGTTCTTGCCGTCGCCGTTGAGATCGGCGATCGAAATGTTCGTCGCTCCGGGCTCGTTAGCCGACAGGAGATGCTTCTTCCAACCGGGCTGTCTTGGATTCGCCGGCGCTTCCCACCACGCGAACCAGTTGCCGTCCTTGCCGGTCTTTGCCGCGCCCGCTAAATCGGGGCGCCCGTCGCCGTTGACATCGCCGAAGCCCATGTAGTGGCTGAGTCCCGGCGCGTCTTTGTCCGCGAATAGGGTACGCTCCCAATGCTTCGCGTTGCGGACATTCCGCGGTGCTTTGAACCACGCGATCGAATTCGGAAACGCGCCCGTGGGTTGGCCGCTGTTGCCGATCAGATCCGCCTTCCCGTCCCTATCGACATCGCCGATCAGCAAACCGTGCACGCCATTCACTCCGCCAGTCTCGTGACTATCGATGAGGTGATACTTCCAAGCGTCGCGGAGCGGGTCCTTCGGACGCTCAAGCCAAAAAATCAGACCCGGCGAATACTGTCCGCCGATCCAATCGATGTCACCGTCGCCATCGATATCAAATGCCTCGCTGTGAATCGCCCACGCGCCTTCGTGCAAAACACGCGGCTTCCAATCCGGCGCGGTGTAGAGAATCGTGCGCTTGTTCGTCTGGTCGTTAGCGATGATGTCCTTCTTGCCGTCTCCCGTGAAATCGGCGGCGATAGCGGTGTGATTCGCGAATCCCCTGGTCACTTCGTGGAACTTCCACTTGCGTTTCGTTTCGTTCCAATAGATCCGCACGTTGGCGGTCTTGCGGCCGACGGCCACGATGTCCGCCAAGCCGTCGCCGTTGAAGTCGTCGATGGCTAGATCCTCGGTCGCCATTCCGCCGTCGTCGACCAGTTGCGTACGCGCCCACTTGCCTTGCCGGTCACGTTGATAGATCGCGACGCCAAAGTTCCGATCGCGCCAACCGGCTGCGAGATCGTCGGCCCCATCGCCGTCGAAATCGCCCCAGCCGAGCGCGTGCGCCTGGGCGAGACGTTCTTCGATGAACTGCCGTGGCCACATCTTGCCGTTCCACGGTTGCGGGCCGCGTTTCGGCGGTGAGCCCTGCGGATCCATCTTCGGCGCAGGTTCCTCGTAGATGACGAGACCGTTACCGTGCCACGGTTCCACGGTCGCGATCGCCCGCTGCACGCCGTTGATCATTCCGAGTTTGATCTCGCCCGGCGCGCCTTCACCGAGTTGCCGCTTCGACCACGCGCCGCCCTGCTTATTGACGACAAACAAGCCGTCTCGCGACGCCGCGATGATTTCCTCGCCTTTTTCGCCATCGAAGTCGGTGACGATGAAGTTGTGGACGATATGCAGCGAGGCGTCGGCAACCTCGGTGCGCCATTTGTCCTTGGCGGGATTTGCCGGAGGATACAGCACCAAAATCCGAGCGCCGTCGCCCTCCCATTTCGGCGCCTTGTTGCCGCGGCCGTGCAACGGAACAACGATGAGTTCCTTCGAGCCATCGCCGTCGACATCGCCGAAGCGGATCCGGTGCAACGTCGGTTCGTCGCCAAGGGGAACGACGTTACCGGCTTGATCGGTCCATTGCAACGAACCGCCGCCCGCTGTGTTCGTCGGTTGCCAGTCGGCGCCGACGGCGAAGCCGAGTTTGCCGTCGCGGTCAATGTCGTGCGCGGCGACGCAGACGTTGTCTTTTTTCGTCTTGCCGTCGAGAATGACGTGTTTCTCCCACGTCGGATTCTGATACCAAACCAGCTGCGTGGGGTTGATCGCAACGATATCGGGCTTGCCGTCCTTGTTTACATCTGCTGTGATGACCGCGTAGACGACACCGAAATCCTTCTGAATCTCCTGCGTGCGGAAGGTAAGTTGAGCGGCCAGAGGCAGTGCGGCGGCGAGTAAGACGGCGATTCGCATTGCCGGGATTTTATCAGTTTTAGGCTGACAGCGGTGGGATCAGGCGTCGTCGCCGTCGTGATGCGGACGGATTCCGTGTGCGCCGGCGGGCGGTTTCTTGTACTTTTCAACGCCCACGCCGGTCGGCCCTAGCCTGGTGCGGTTCAGGAGGGTGCTAATCTCTCGCGGCGTCATATTCTGGAAGCTCTTGCAGGCGGCGACGTTTTGTTCGAGTTCCTCGACGGTTTCAACGCCGGAAACGAGGGTGTGAATGTCGTGACTCCAGGAAAAGCGCAGGCACTCCGGGATGGTCGCCACCTTTTGTTCGGTGATATTTCCGATGGCGTTGGACTTCATGGCGATACGGCCGAGACCAGCGGCGACGGCTTTTGGCAGAAAGTTCTCGATGAAACTCAGGTAGTGTGGATCGATGAGATTCACCGGATGCTGCACGGTTTCCCAGCCGTCAAAACCGTCGAGCAGACGTTGGTGAACGGTGTAGTCGTGATGACCAGTGAAACCGATGTGGCGTACCTTGCCCTGCTTCTTGGCGAGCACGAACGCCTCCAGCGAACCATTGGGTCCAAAGATGCGGTCGACTTCGTCGTGACGGGCGACTTCGTGGCACTGCCAGAGGTCGAGGTAATCGGTGTTCATCCGCTTGAGCGTTTCTTCAAGCTGCCGCATGGCTTCGTCGCGCGTGCGTAGTTCGGCTTTCGACATCAAAATGACCTTTTGACGCCGCCCTTCGGTGAGAGCTTTGCCGTAGAACTCGTCACTGAGTCCTTTGTGATACTTGTGTGCACTGTCAAAAAAGGTGACGCCGAGATCGATGGCGCGGTGGATGATGCGGACCGCGTTTTCTTCGCCGCGCTTGGCCATGTGGAACCCGCCAAGGCAGAATTTGGAAACAGTGAGTCCGGACTTGCCTAGGGTTGAAGTGGGCATATCCGCGGCCAACGCGACTGCGGTTGCGCCAAGGGTGGCGGGAGCGGCTTGGAGAAAGGAACGGCGTCTCATTGCATTCACTCTACAACACCGGCGCGGCGGGAATGGCGGAAGAGCGACTGCGTGTCTGGCGACGTGCTTGATCTCCTTGTTCTTACGGTACCGAGCGCCACTCGCCTTCGCCCGTGAACTCCACCGCCTTGCTCAACGGCTTGGCTTCGCGCTTGACGATGACGATGTTACTCTGATCGGCGAATTCCCGGCTTAATATGCGATTGCGCACGGACAGTGACGCCTTAGCTGCGGGACCTTCAAGGAAAACATCGACGAAGTGCACCAAGAGCTTTGTCCCGAGACACTTCAGCTTGAAGTCTCGGATCGCGAAGTTGTCGAGGACGTAGCGGTAGACCTTCGTTTCGGACTCGGCTTCGAGAGGAATATCGTCAGCGTGCAACGTCACGACAACTTCCGTGCGATCGGGATAAAGATCGATCTCGGTGCGGCTCACGTGAAAGGTCTGCGCCGCGCAAACAAGGACTATCGGCAGCAGCCTCACGGCCGTCCGCCACCGCTGGGCGGCGACGTCTTCTTCTCCTCGTTCAACTCGCGTACCACGTTGTTCTTATCGCGGTCTTCCTTTAAGTCCTGGAACTTCGTGCGCACGGGCTTGCGCGGCCAGGCGTTGTTGGAGAGGTCGACATCGGCTGTCTCCAGATGCGGGTCGAGCGTGATGAAACGAATCTCCTTGCGCGTGGGAATTACCTTTTCCACCTGAAAGTTGTTGCGGCGCCAGATTTCGGCGGGCATGCGCCGTTCCTCTTTTTTGCCGTCGGAAAATTCGACTTCCAGGATCACGGGCGTGACCAAGCCTCCGGCGTTTTTCAGCGCCAGGCGTAAAGCTCGTCGTGGGATCGAAGAGCTTGCGCTCGTCTTCTTCAAACTGCTTGACGAACGTTTCGAAAGCCTTCTTATCGGAAGGCGGCACCGCAAACTCGTCGTGGGAGTTGTAGAAATCGAGCAACTCGGGGAATTCTTCGACGCGCATTCCGAGCGGCTTGTTGCGCTGCGCGGAAAGCGTCGCAGGTTCTTGTTCTTGGGTGTGTTTGAACAGCGGCTTTTCGATGTCGGGATTGTGCGTGTCGACGGTGTACAGCTTGATGCCCTCGATCGAGACGTCGACGTTGTCGGTCGTGTAGAACCAGCCGCGCCAGAACCAGTCGAGATTGGTGCCGGAGGCGTCCTCCATGGTCCGGAAGAAGTCCGCCGGCATGGGTCGTTTGAACATCCAGCGCTGGGCGTATTCCTTGAAGGCAAAGTCGAAGCGCTCGCGGCCGAGGATGGACTCGCGCAGGATGTTCAGCGCGGTGGCGACCTTGTGGTAAGCGTTGCCGCCGAGGTCGACGATCGATTCGGAGTTAGTCATGATCGGATCGTGCGAATCGCTGGTCATGTACTCGACGATTTTGGCGGGATCGCCTATGCGCGACGGGTATTTATCTTCCCACTCGGCTTCGGCCAGGTACTGCAAATAGGAGTTGAGCCCTTCGTCGAGCCAGGTCCATTGGCGCTCGTCGTTGTTGACGATCATCGGAAAGTAGTTATGGCCGACCTCGTGTATGACAACGCTGATCAGGCCGTATTTGGTGCGTGCGGGATAGGTTTTGTCTTCTTCCTTCGGGCGCGGGGCGTTGAAGCAGATCATCGGATACTCCATCCCGCCGACGGGCCAGTACCGAGAAACTGCTTGTGCTGCCATCCATTGACGTCGGTGTAGGCGGCCATACGCGGAAACCACTGCGCGATTTCGTACAGCCAGTTGCCATCCTTGGGAAAGTACTCGGCGCCGGTGCGGCCGGAGATGCGCTTGGAGTTGTTGATCTTGTAGCTCCAATCGAGGGAAAAGGCGAAGCTCTTTCCTGGCGCGAGCGGCGAGGGGCGATCGACTCGCATCATCGTGCGGTTGACGTGTTTATGAATTTCGCGGCCTTGCGCGTCGCGCACCGTACCGACGGTGTAGCCGCCTTCGAAAACGTCGTCCATGTAGCGCCTGAAAGCGGGAAGCGGAAATTTCTCCCAGTCGGGCGCGGTCTCGGTGAGGTAGGTATCTGAGTGCGGATCCCAGATGTTTTGATCGAGTTGCAGCGAGAGATAGTTGAGGGCGTCGGGGGAGTTGTTATGATAGGTGACCGTTCCTTTGCCGACGATACGTTGGTTGATGTCATCGAGTATTTGTGGCGCGGCGCACCGGAGGCGGTGCGCTGGTCGTTGGGAGTTGGCAGGACTTCTTCGAGCTGACGGAACTTGTCGGCCGGGCTCTTTTTGTTCTGAGCCGCGGCGATAGCGACGAAGGCGATGCCGGCAAGCAAAGTTCGGATCGTGATTCAAGCTAGCGAAATTCAGGCAATTAAGGCAAGCTGGTATTTGGTGACCGAAACGGAAACGAAGCCCGGGATCAGCCTCGGGGCGTTTGGAATGATCCTGGTACTGGTGTCGATCGGCGCGTTTTTCGCGGCGCTGGCGGCGGCCTATTACTTCGTGCTGGCGGAGCGGACGGAGGGGGAACCGGGGCATTTTTCTAACTGGTTCTGGCTGTCGACGGCGTTGATTGTGCTGAGTTCGGGTTGCCTGCAGCGGGCGCGTTCGACGCTGCTGTTCGCGCGGTTCGACTCTTACCGGCGGGATTTGTGGGTCACAACCGCGGTCGGCCTTGCGTTCCTTGTGACACAGGTGCTGGGGTGTCTCGATCTCAACGCACAAGGGGTGTTTGTGGCCGGGAATGCAAAAGGGTCGATGTACTACGTATTTACCGGCGTGCATGGGTTCCACTTGCTAGGTGGGATTGGCGCGCTGGTGTGGTTAGTGCGGAAGGCGCGGGCGCTGCGAGACGGCGAAGAGCAGCCGTTGCGCAGGCATCGCGCGGCGGCGCGGCACGTGGCGTCGTACTGGCACTTCATGGGCGCGGTATGGATCGGGCTCTTCGTTTTTCTGTTGATCTGGAGGTAGTATGTGGCGATTGGCATTTGTCGTACTGACGGGCTGCACCAGTTTTCATGAAGGCTTCAATAAGGGATTCGACAAGAGCTTTCGCGAGAGTTGTCTGAATGGCGCGTTAAAGAAAGGCGCCGACAAAACGGTGGCCGAGAAGTACTGCGACTGCGCGCTGGCAAAGTTCAAGGAGACGAAGTCGATGGACCAGGCGGCTGAATCGTGCGCGCCCAGGTGATACGCTGCTAGGCATGAAAGCCTCACTTGTCTTGGCAGGCGGGATCGCGCTTCACGCCCAGCTCTTCGTTCTCGATAAGACGCAGATGGTCCGGGTGACGGCCGCGAACCCGTACGAACGATTTGCCGACGGCCGTCCCAAGGTTCCCGATTCCGTCTTGAACGAAATCAAGCTCCTGACGCAAGAGGACGTGCTGAATGTTCTCACGGCGAAGGGGCATCCGAATCATTTCGAGGGCAACTGGCGGTTGTTGCATCCGGGCAAGAAGCTTGTGGGACGGGTGGTGACGGCGCAGTATATGCCGGTCCGCGCGGACCTGGCGAAGATCAGCGATGAGGAGGCGGTCGAGCGCGGGTGGTCGACGAGTCCAAATCAGAGGGTGATCGATCAACTGCAGCCGGGCGATGTTTTGGTTGTCGATCTCTTCGGCAAGGTGGCGGGAGGGACGTTTGTCGGCGATAACTTGGCGACGGCGATTTTCGCGGCGACCGGAAACGGGTTCGTCATCGATGGACCGGTGCGGGACCTGGACGAAATCTTTCCTCTGGACATGGGGGCGTACTTCCGAAACGTGCATCCGTCGGCGATTCGCGACGTCATGCTGACCGGCTACAACATACCGGTTCGGATTGGCGGCGTGACGGTCATGCCCGGCGACGTAGTTCTAGGCGACCGTGAAGGGGTCTCGTTTCTGGCGCCCGAGCACATACAAGCGGTTCTGGAGCGCGCCGAGGAAACGCGGATTCACGACGAGTGGACGAAGGCGAAGTTTTTGAGCGGTAAATACAAGTCGACGGACCTCTATCCGCGCCCGAAAGACCCTGCGTTGGTTAAGGAGTATGAGGCATACAAGGCGTCGAAAATGAAGCGTCGCAACTAGGGAATATCCTCTACAGTTCCGCGGGCGGCGCTCCGATAGTAGGGATGTGCCGAGTTTGCGAAAGATAATCGCCGTAGTGATGCTCCTGGAGGCGGGGGCGTTTCTTTCAACGGGTTTGTCGCCGGACTTAATGAACGAGGTCACGGCGGTCCTGAACGAAATCGGCTCGGTATTGCCCAAGGATCAATTCGACGCCGTGCTGGCTCTGGTTGCGGTGATGCAAAAGGTCATGATCGTACTTGGCGCCGTATTCGCGTTCGCGGGGTTCGGAGCGTTTCAGGGACGGGGTTGGGGCCGATGGGCCGCGATTGGCGGATCGATCGTCAATCTGTTGATTTTCCTTCCGGCAGGCGTAGCGGGTCTCTGGGCGTACCTGAAGCCGTTGCCGGCGGATCCGGAGCAGCCGGAGCGCGACGCGCTGCGCCCGGAACCAGCCTCGCACATTGTCATCTTCGTCGCGAGCATCCTGGTCGTGCTTTACCTGCGATCCTACTTGACCGAGTTCGCGCGGGGTTTGGGGCTACCGGTAAGAGCCGACGATTCATTGCCGATCGAGTGGCTGATCGTTGGTCAATTGGGTTTCACACTGTTCCATGAACTGGGGCATCTGGTCCTGGCTTGGGCGGTCGGGTTCCGCATTCAGGCCATGAATGTCGGACCTGTAGCCGTCTCACGAAACACGTCGGGTGACTGGCGGTTCGGTTTTGACCCGTCGAAAACTCTGATGGGGGGCGGGTATTTACAGTCGGTCCCCGGAAGCACAAAAGACTTGCGGATGAACTGGATTCTCATCGTAATCGCAGGACCGCTGGCATCGCTCTTCGTCGGTTTGATCGGGTTTCTAGGTTTGATCAACCTCGCGGGAACAGCGTATGCGGGTTACTGGTACATCGCCGTGTAAGTCAGCGCGATCTGCGGCTCGGACTTTATCGCCAACATGCTGCCCTTAGGGCAGACGGACGGGGCGATGCTGTTTCATTCACTGTTGAATACCAGGAAGGGCAAGGCGATACTCGGATCGTTGGAAGCGTCGATGCTAGCAGACCGGGTGAACCGGGAGTCGATCGACATGGACCCCGAGCAATTGTTGGAGACGCGGCGCAAGGCGCTGGCGTCGGTTGCCAAGAATAAGGAAATTAGCCCACTCGAGTTGGTATGTCACAAGCTGGAGTTTGCGCGGGCAAGTATCATTGCAGGGCGTAACTCGGAAGCCTCGGAAACACTGCGCGAGGCGGGGCTGGTACTGGAAAAAACGCCGAATCTACCGTCTACGATTTGGTTCCGATACTTCCTGGATGTTTATGAGGTCGAAATGGCGACTGGGCGGCTGACAACCGCGACCGAGGCGCCGAACAAGGCGCTTGATCTTGAAGAGCGGCTGGATGGCGCGGAGGTCGATTGGGACATGGCGCTGGCCCTGCGCGTCGAATGTGTTAAGCTGCGTATCGCCGACAGCGATTTCCACGGAGCGCGCCTCCGAGCCGAAGCAATCCGGGCCCATTGCCCAAAGAAGAAATCGCTCACGCCAGAACGAGCGCAACTACTGGCCCTCCAGGGCGAGTGCCTGATCCGGACCGGCCGGAAGAACGAGGGACAGGATCTTCTGGACGAGGCCGTCGATGAAATCCTCGATGCATCGGGAGACTGGCGGCTACTCGGAAATTCGCTCGAGGCGCTCGGCCAGATTGCCGTGCGCATTGCCGAAACGGGTGAGATGGAGACCGCTATTAAACTGTTTCAGATCGCTGTACCGAATCTAGAAACGAATGGGTTTCGAGTACGAGCAAACGCGTTCCGGGCAGCATGGGCGGAGGCGCTTTACAACCACAATTTGGTCGAGGAGGCCGTCGCTGTTATCACGCCGCTTCAGGCTATCGGATTGGGTGGACGGTTCGCTCGCGATGTAACGTCGTTGCGCGCGTCGCTCTTTTTGGCCGAGGGAAAACCGAACGAAGCGTTGTGCCTTCTGGAACCGTTGACGTCTTCCGATTCCGACACCGATCCGACGCAGCCGGCTCGAAGCCGTTCGCTGCGTTCCTGGGCGCTATACAAAATGGGTTGGTATCAGGACGACGTCGCGGAAGCGCGCCGGGCCTGCGATGTTCTGATGCCGGTCGAGCATTACGAAGCGGCGCATGCGTTGTTAACGCTCGCGCTGGCCGTTTGGCAGGACAATCGAGACCTGGGCGCCGCCTACCTGGAAGAGGCTACGCGAATCATCTCTCAAAGCGGCCATTTGGTTCCAGCCACGAAGGTTTTGAGGCTGGAAGAGATTGCCCGGCAGTTGAGTTCGGTCGACCGGCACAATGAGAGCAAGCAGGTTCTGCTGGCGGCCGATGAGTTCCGCCGATCGCCGGCCGGTGTCGGTTAGCGATTCCTCGGCAGACATGAGTGCCTTCGTTCGAAAGCCGCCTAGAGCGGTTGGTCGGGGTCGGTATGGCGGTCCCGAAGACTAGCGCCACCTTAGCGGTGGCGCATAAGTAGTCCAGTTTCAACGGATCCAGTTTCGTATCGATCGCAGATACGTGCACATGCGCCGAGCGATTGGACTGGGCAGAAACGGTGGGAAGATTTCTTCGTCCTACATGACGCGAGCGTATGAGCTATTGCGGGGGTTCGGTGAAACTTCGCAAGCATCCGGTCTGGCTTCCGAACTACTACCGGATCGGATGCGGTAGACTCGCCAGTGATGAGGATCTACCTACTTGCCGCGGTGGCGGCCGGTGTTTGGGCGCAAAGCGGATTTCAAGCGCGGTGCTCGGTTTATCATGGAGTCGATGGGAACGGAGGAGAACATGCGCCGTCGATCGTTCCGGCGCTAGCGGCGAAGAACGATGACGAGCTTGCGGCCGTGATTCGCGATGGCGTGCCCCGGAAGGGCATGCCGGCGTTTGCGCAGTTGCCGGCCGAGGAGGTGAAAGCGATCGTCGCAGCCATGCGCGGCATGCAGCAGCGGCGCCGGCGGGGCTTTCAGCCGGTGCGCCAAAGGATTTCGTTGACCAACGGCGGAGCGCTTGAGGGACTCGTACTTGCGAAGACGTCACGCGCAATGCAACTGCGCACCGACGATTCGAAACTGCATCTATTGCGTGTCGACGGCGAGAAGTTTCGCGAGGTGACGTCGCAGAACGATTGGACTTCGATGCACGGTCAGCTGAGCGGCAACCGGTATTCGCCGATGACGCAGATCAATGCCGCGAATGCTTCGAATCTGGCGGTGAAGTGGGTTTACGCCGTTCCGAATTCTGGGAGATTGCAGGGCACGCCGCAGGTCTACGGCGGCATCATGTACGTCACGAATACGAACACGGTCATAGCGCTGGACGCAGGATCGTGCGCGCGCATTTGGGAGTATTCGAAGCCCGCGACGCAGGGATTGGTCGGAAATGCGCGGTCGCCAGGGAACAATCGAAGTGTTACGATCGCGGGCGAAGCGGTGTTCATGCAGACCGATCACGCGCACTTGATCGCCCTGAACCGGCACACCGGCGCGGTGTTGTGGGACACCGAAATGGCGGACTATCGCCAGAATTACAACGCCACTGGGTCGCTGCTGGCGGTGGAAGATTTGATCGTCGCGGGGACGGCCGGAGGCGAGCAGGGCGTGCGCGGGTTCCTGGCCGCTTTTGACCAGAGGTCCGGCAAAGAGGTCTGGCGATTCTGGACGATCCCGGCGCGCGGCGAGCCGGGTTCGGAGACCTGGGAAGGCCTGGGAATCGACCATGGCGGCGGGCCGACTTGGCTGACGGGCAGCTATGACCCGGAGGCGAAGCTTGTGTATTGGCCTTCGGGCAACGCAGGCCCGGACTTCAACGGCGATGATCGCAAGGGCGATAACTTGTACACATGCTCGATCATCGCGCTCGATGTCCGGACCGGAAAGTTGAAATGGCACTTTCAGCCTACCCCGCATGACGAATGGGACTGGGACGCGGTGGCGCCGTTGGTGCTGACCGATGCGAATTGGCGTGGGCAGCCTCGGAAGCTGATGCTACAGGCAAATCGGAATGGGTTCCTACATGTCCTCGACCGGTTGAACGGAAAGATGCTGATGGCCTCGCCGATGGTGAAGAAGTTGACGTGGGCGAAGGAAATCGCGCCCGATGGGCGGCCGGTTATGAATCCGAATTCCGTGCCAACTCTCGAAGGACAACTGATTTGCCCGGCCGTCGAGGGCGCGGCGAATTACTTTTCGACCTCGTACAATCCGGCGACGCGGCTGTTCTATGTGAACACTCTCGAACGCTGCGCGGTGTATACGAAACGGCCGATCGAGCCATGGCGGGCGGGCGGCAACTACGGCGCGGGCGGTGGGCGGCGGGATCCGAACGATAAGCCGCAAAAATTCCTGCGCGCGTTCGACATCGAGACCGGCAAGGTGAAGTGGGAAGTGCCGCAGAACGGGCCGGGCGATACGTGGACGGGCACGATGACGACGGCGGGCGGGATTGTAATTTTCGGCGACGACGAGGGCGCGCTGGCGGCCGCGGACGCGGTGACCGGCAAGCGACTCTGGAGTTATCCGTTCACCGAAAACCTGCACACATCGCCGATGACCTACATGTTCGACAACAAGCAGTATGTGTCAATGATTGTGGGCAGCGTGGTGTATGCGTTTGGGTTGAATTAAGAGGCGAGGAAGCAGCGGACCACAATCCGGCCGGCGAGTTCGCGGGCGGGCTTGTAGTAGAATGCGAAATCGCCGATGCCGGTGGAGCGGAAGGATTCGTCGCGGGTGGCGCTGCCGGCTTTCACCGCCGCTAGAAATTCCGCTTCGGTGACCTGGCCTGCATTGTTAGAAATTGACGATCGAAGCGAACGAGCCGCCTTCGAGACTAGCCCCGCCGACGAGCGCTCCGTCGATTTCCGGCTGCGCCATAAGGCCTTTGACGTTGTCGGGCTTAACGCTACCGCCGTAGAGAATGCGGACTTTCGAAGCGGCAACGGCGCCGTACTTCGCATTGACCAGACCGCGGATAGTGCGGTGCGCGTCGGCGGCCATGTCTGGCGTTGCGACCTTGCCAGTGCCGATGGCCCAGACGGGTTCATAGGCGATAACGATCTGGGCGAACTCGTCGCTCGAAAGGCTGGCGATGCCGCCGTTGAACTGCGTTGTGAGCACGGCATCCGTCTGATTCGCTTCGCGCTCGGCGAGCATTTCGCCGACGCACACGATCGGCTTCAAACCCGCGGCCAGAGCTGCTTTCGTTCGTTCGAGGACCGTCGCATCCGTCTCGCCGAAAAACTGGCGGCGTTCGCTGTGACCGATGATCACCCACTCTGCGCCGCTGGCCTTGATCATCGGACCAGAGATCTCGCCGGTGAATGCACCTTCGTTCTTCCAATACAAATTCTGAGCGCCGATCCCGACACGCGAGGTCTTGGCGGCGTCGACGGCGGCCGCGATGTTTACGAACGGCGGACAGATGGCGATCTCGCAGTGCTTGGCCTCAGCAACCAGCGGCAGGAAGGCGGCGAAAAAGTCTTTGGTTTGGGCGGGCGTTTTGTACATCTTCCAATTGCCGGCCATTAGCGGGGTTCTCATAGTTGCGGTAAGAAACTTGTTCCTTTCGGGATGGTGACGTTGAAGTTTTGGGCGACTGTCGCGCCGATGTCGGAAAGGGTCGCGCGCGTGCCGAGGTTGGACGACTTGGTCTTCGGCGAATAGCATAGAAGCGGCGTGTATTCGCGACTGTGATCGGTGGACGGCGTGGTTGGATCGCAGCCGTGGTCGGCGCAGAGGATGGCGAGGTCGTCCTCGTTCATCGCGGCTTGCAACGACGGCAACCAGGCGTCGCATTCCTCAAGCGCGCGCGCGTAGCCCTCGACGTCGTTGCGATGTCCGTAAAGCATGTCGAAGTCAACGAGGTTGACGAAGATGAGGCCGTCCTTGGTGTGGTCCATCGCTTCGAGCGTGGTGGCCATCCCTTCGGCGTTGGTCTTGGTCTTGTCATAGACGGAAATGCCGCGGCCGAGGAATACGTCGAAGATTTTGCCAACACTGTGAACGGGCACTTTGGCCGCGTGAAGTTGATCCAGCAGCATGCCGCGCGGCGGCGGAACAGCGTAGTCCTTGCGATTCGCCGTGCGCTTGTATTCGCCGGATTCGCCTGTAAACGGACGCGCGATGACACGGCCGACTTCGTTCGGTCCGCGCAATAGGTCACGCGCGGTCTCACAGATCTTGTAGAGTTCCCAGAGCGGAATGACGTCTTCGTGCGCGGCAATCTGGAAAACGCTATCGGCCGATGTATAGACGATCGGCGAACCGGTGCGGACGTGCTCGTCGCCGAGTTCCTTGATGATCTCGGTGCCCGAAGCAGCTTTGTTGCCGAGTGTGCCGCGGGCGATCTTATCTTCGAACGGACGCAGAATCTCGGCTGGAAAGCCGTTCGGGAAAAGCGGGAACGGCTTGTCGAGATGAATGCCGACCATCTCCCAATGGCCCGTTGTCGTGTCCTTGCCGGGAGAGGCGAGCGTGCATTTGCCGAAGGCGCCCTGTATGTCGGCGGCCGGCGGGATACCGTTCAAAGGCTTGATATTGGCAAGGCCCAACGCGGCAAAATTGGGCAACTGCATCGGCCGTAGTTTTGCAATGTTGCCGATGGTGTCGCTCCCAACGTCGCCATAGTCGGCGGCGTCGGGCATTTCGCCGATGCCGGCGCTATCGAGGACGATCCAGATGATGCGGCGGAACACGTTATTCGCTCAGGATCCGCTGTACCCGCTCGGAGAGCATGTCGACGAATTTCTCGGGGATGAAGCCGTTCATGCGACTGGCGATTTCACCACGTTTGTTTAAGATGACGGTCGTGGGAATTGAGCTGACCGTGAGCAGGCGCGAGAGGCCGTCCTCGAAGTAGACATTCTGCGACCACTTGTTATTCTGCAAGAACGGCTTGACAAGCGATTTGTCTTCATCGGTGTTCAGATAAACGAAAACAACGTCGTCGCGGCCTTTGAAGCGATCCTTGGCCTGCTCGTAAAGCGGATGTTGCGTGCGGCACGGGCCGCACCAGGTTGCCCAAAAATCCAGAACGACGACCTTTCCTTGCAGCGAGGCGACGGGGAGTTTTTCTCCGTTGACGCCGGTGAGGACGTACTCGACGGGTTTGACTTTCACGGCATTGGGATCGATCTCCCGGAGACGCGCGATTTTGCCTTCGTTCCATTTATTGAGCCGATCGTGGGCGGCGAGAACGAAGTCGCCGAGGCCCTTCTCCTCGGTGTGATTTTTCTTCCAAGCAAGCCGCATGGCCTCAAGATCCTCGGCACGTTTGCCTTCACCAGCGACAAAACTGTCGGCGTAGGCGGCTGCCGCGGCATCCCATTTTTCAAGCGCGGAGCGGGCGATGGCGAGTGTACGGGCGTTGTCGTCAAAGGGATAAGTGGCGAACGCTTTCTCCGCTTTGCCTTCGGCTTCGGCCGCTCTGCCGAGACGGATCAACGCAATGGCCTGCACGTTGAGCGAGCGGCTCAGCCCCATGTCAAGATCCATCCGAGTTTGCCAGCGAATTTTTTCCTGCGGGCCTTTGGGTTCGATCGACTTAAGCACCTGCTCCCACTTGATGGCCCGCGCAAGCGCCTTTTCCGCCGAGGACTTATCGTTGACGCGGCCGAGGGCGCGCGCGACCGCTTCGAGCGTTTGGATGTCTTCACTTTCGCGAGCGAGTACGGCTTCGCCCCACTTGATAATGCGGGCGTCGTCGTTGATGTCGCGCGCGCCTTTGACGAGAGCTCGTTCCATCTCCCAGCGCGACTTCGACTCGGGGTACTTTTTCAAATGCCGTTCGAGAGCGTGGATGAATTCGTGGCTCGATTGGCCGGCTTCGGCTAGAGCGTTATTGAGATCGCTTTGTTCCTGTTCGGGCAGTTGGGTTTGCGCGAACAAAAAGGATGCCGCAATGGCGCTGAGTAGAATCGACTTCATTGTTGTTTGACAGGTTCGGCGGAGGGCGGGTTTCGGAAAGCATTCGCAAGCAGGGAGGCGCGATCCCGCGCCATGTTCATGTAGCTTTCGCTCTTGACGATACGATCGAGCCACTTCAAAAACTGATCGGGAGCGACGAGGCGTTTCTTTTCCCAGGCGATTTGAATTTGCAAGATGATTTTATGGACGCCCAGTTTGTCGAAGCGCGCGGAGCGTTCGAGTTCCATCAGCAGGCGCTCCGATTCGGTGATGCGTTCAAACCAATCGGCGAGCGCCTGAGCGTCGAGATCGGTGGTGTAGTTGAACCTCTGTTCCTGCGCCTTCGGACCGTCTTCATAACGCAGCGTTTTTTCGCCCATCTTGGCGACGGGAAGTCCCGATTCAAGCGTGCGATTGAACCAGCCGAGTTTTTCGGCGAGGCCGTACATCGTATTGATCTCGGATTCGTTGAGCTTGAATTGGAACGGCTGCGGGTCGTTGAGTTCCTCGACATAAACGGCGCTGCCGTTGCGTTCGATCGTGATCTTGACGAACGTGGGAGTTGAGCCGGGGAAGGACTTCGACCAGACGAGTTTTCCGTCTTGCGCGAAGAGCGATACGGCCGCGAACCAGATCAGAAATTTCATAAGGCCGCTCGCAATCGGGCGTCGAATCCGGCGCGAGTGGCGTGGCAAACGGCGACGGCCAGCGCATCGGAAGCGTCCTTGGAACGAATGACTTCCGGCAACGCGAGCACTGTCCGCACCATCAACTGCACCTGTTCTTTTTCGGCGCGGCCGTAGCCGACGACGCTGGTTTTTACTTCCATCGGCGAGTATTCACCCACCGGAACGTTGGCCTCGGCGAGGGCAAGCAGCGCCACACCGCGGACGTGCGCCAACTTGATAGCGGTCTGTGTGTTGACGGCATGAAAGACGCCTTCGACGGCGCCTTGTTCGGGCCGGTGCTTCTCGATGACCGCTCGCAGCCCTTGCGCAATGACAAGAAGCCGCTCGCCGAGCGGCTTCTTTGTCGAAGTAACGATGACGTCGGCGGCGACCAGCGAGTGAGTCCGGCCGTCGCTATCGATCACGCCATAGCCGGTGCGCTCCGAACCGCAATCGATGCCGAGCACACGCATACGGCGTTAGCCTTCGTCGCCGGCGTCGTCGCCGATATCGAAGTTGCCGTAGACGTTTTGGACGTCGTCATGATCGTCGAGCGCATCATAAAGGCGCAGCATGCCCTTGGCGTCGTTGCCTTCAAGCGTAACCGTGTTCTTTGCGATGAGCGCCGTCATTTCCGATTCGGTAACGGGAATGCCCGCCTTGGCGAGCGCATCGAGCACGGGCTGGTGCGAACTGGGATCGGAGATGATTTGCCACGAGTCGCCGTTGTCGCGGATATCTTCGGCGCCGGCTTCAAGAGCGACATTCATGAGTTGCTCTTCGTTCGTTTTGTCGCCTTCAATGACGATGTTCGACTTCATCTCGAACATCCAACCGACAGCGCCCGGTTCGGCCATGTTGCCGCCGTTTTTCGAAAAGACATGGCGGATGTCGCTAACAGTGCGATTTTTGTTGTCTGATGCGACCTTCACCATGACAGCCGCGCCGCCGGGGCCATATCCTTCGTAGGTGTACTCTTCGATCGTCGCACCTTCCAGCTCGCCGGTGCCGCGCTTGATGGCGCGATTAATGTTTTCCGCGGGCATCGACACGGCCTTGGCGGCGGTGACGGCGGTACGGAGCCGGGCGTTGGAATCGGGGTCGCCGCCACCACGCGCGGCGATGACGATTTCCTTAATCAGGCGGGTGAAGATCTTTCCGCGTTTGGCGTCAAGAGCCGCCTTCTTGTGTTTGATTGTGTGCCATTTAGAGTGACCTGACATGGTTCGAAAGCTTTCGGGTGTCCCAATCTAATAGGGTAACAGTTCCCGCATGAATCCCGCACCTGCACCCGTTGAACGCGATCTCGGACTATCTGGCCGCATCGCACAGTCGCGCCAGGAGCGCATGATGTTATCCGACGGCACGATCAACATCGGACGACTGGGGGAGAACTTCTGGGAGTCGCTGACGGTTTATCAACACTTGCTGTGCGCGCGATGGCCCGTATTTTGGCTGTACATACTTTGTGCGTACGCGGCGATAAATTTGTTGTTCGCAACGTTGTTCGTGGCGGCGGGACCGGATGCGATTCAAGGAGGCGAACCAGGCGCGCGCTGGCACAATGCAATCTTCTTTTCCGTGCAGACGATGGCGACGATCGGCTACGGCCAGATGACACCGCGCGGAACGCTGGCGAATCTGCTGGTGTCGCTAGAAGCGCTGGTTGGATTAATGGGATTCGCGCTGGCGACAGGCATCTTGTTTGCGCGGTTCTCTCGGCCAACGGCGCATATCTTGCGATCGGCGCAGGCGATCGTCGCGCCGTTTCAGGTAAAGACGGCGCTGATGTTTCGCATCGCCAACGGCCGGAGGTCGCAGTTGATTGAGATTCGCGCAACGGTGACGCTTAGCCGCATGGAAGGCGATAAGCGGAAGTTCCATCAACTCGCGCTCGAACGGTCGCAGGTGATGCTGTTGCCAACACAATGGGTGATCGTACATCCAATCGACCCGGGTAGCCCTTTGTACGGACTCGATGCCGCGGCGATCCGTGCGTGCGATCCGGAGTTGTTCGTAATTATCTCGGCGCTGGACGAGGCGTTCTCCCAGCCGGTGCATACGCGGTTTTCCTATGCGGACGACGAGATTGTTCACGGCGCCAAGTTTCGCGATGTGTTCGGGACGTCGGCGAAGGGCGTGGTGACGATTGATTTGTCGCGGTTGAGTGAGATCGACCGGGTTACGGTGTAGAATCTGCTATTTTGTAGACGATGACTGCCGGAACACAAGTTTCGTTGGAAGAGTATCTCGGTACAGTCTACGAACCGGACTGCGATTACGTCGATGGAGAGTTGGAGGATCGAAACGTGGGCGAGTTCGATCATGGGGATCTGCAGAGTGAGATCGTTCGCTATTTTCGAAATCGTCGGCGGGAATACTCCGCGCGAGCAATCGCCGAATGACGGACACGAATTTCGTCAACCCGCTATCGTGTTCCCGATGTCACTCTGATTCGCGAGGCTTTTAACAAAGAGCGGATACTGACACAGCCAGCCTACGTGTGTATTGAGGTCCTGTCGCTCGAGGACCGTTGGTCACGATTGAATAGAAAGCTGAACGACTACGTGAACGCTGGAGTCGAGAACATCTGGGTCATCGACCCGATTGAACGCACCGTATGGACATACGACCAACTCGGCCCGCATCAACAGGATGGACTGACGCTGACGACCACGGATGGTAAGGTAACGCTGCCTCTTGGCGAGATTTTCGCGGAAATCGACGGCGAATAGGCGCCTTACCGCACCGACGCCGCGAGCCGCTGTAAATTACGCACGAACGTCGATGTGCGGATCACCTTCTGCCTCGGCGGTTGCTGCCCCTCGAACAGCTCGATCCGGTCGTTTTCCTTAATCGGCATGGGGCGGCCGTTGATCGTCAACACCATTTCGTGCGCGGCGAAGACGGAGATCACCTTGTCGGCTTTACCGATGACGCCTGCTTCGACCCATGCGCCGCGTTCGTCCATCGCGGCGATGATCGATGCCGTGTCGCCCGCGCGTGCGACACTTTCATTCGACCATGGCGAAAGGCCATGCAGGCGCTCGGCGCGCGGCGAGCGTTTCACCTTCAGAGCTTCGAATGCCTTGCGGATTGTAGGGATCCGCGCGGCGCTCGTGACGACGCCATAATGCGTGATCACGCTCTTGTCGTCGTAGCTGATGTCGTAGCCGTCGATCCGCGCCGAGCCCAACTTTTTCGCCTGAATCTGCGTGCCTTTGGTGATGTAGAGAGGGCGGTTCGTCCTCAGCTCGTTGAAACGCGCGATGCGCTTGCCGCCGGGGAACGTCGACTTCTCGAGCCAGCGCAGCGCGGGTTCGATCGCATCGAGATACTTCTTCTCGCCGGTCTCTCTGTAGAGCACCATCAGCACTTCGAGCAGGCCTTGCGACTCGCCGCCTGAAATCGACGGGGGCTCGAAGAGCCGCGCCCAGGCAGGCTGCATGTTGGCGTCATATTGCTGCGCCCATGCCGGCTGAGGTTCGGGCATTTGGGCCAACAGAATGAAGCCGCCTCCCTTCTCCGCCGCGGCGGTGTAGCGCCCATCGTTGTAAATGCGGCCGGCTTCCAAAAACATGTCGATCACATCGGCGATGGTGTTGTCGTTGAAGGTGTAGTGGTTCTTGTAATCTTCGCCAGGCCACTTCTTCGACCACGTGTCTGGATAACTCGCTTTCTTCACCGGGAACTTCGAAAAATCGGGTGGCGCGCTGAATCGCTGTGGCCAGGCGCCGTTTGGATACTGCACCTCTATCAACTTCCCCAACGCGAACTCCGCCGCCTCGTGAATCTTGGCGTCTTTGAATTGGAGTTCACGGTCCACGCGCATCAATACGCGCAAACACGCCTGCGTGACGTTGTCATCAAGCGTGGTCGGCGGCAATTTTTGGCCCCTGCAGTTGTTGTCGGCGCGATAAGGAAAGTTCGCGCGTTTGGCGGGATCGAACTCGATGATGTAATCCCAACCGCCGGAGCAAAGTTGGCCTTTTACCAGCGCGTGCGCGGCTTTCGCGGCGGCATCGAGGTAAAAGCGATCGTTGGTGGCCCACCAGGCTTCCAGGAATGCCATCGCGGCAACCGGCGTGCCTTCGCGTTGCGTTTCGACTTGCATCAGACCCTCGCCGTGCTCGCTGCGGCCGAAGCTCAGATCGTCGGCGTAGGTGAAGTGATAGCCGCCTTGGGTCGACACTTTATCGACATAGAACGCGGCGGCTTTTTTCATGGCGGCGCGAATTTGATCCGGCGTTTGGGCGGTGAGTGAAAGCGAGGCGAACACGATGGCGAATCGCATGACTCCTCTTAGACTAAGCCACTCGGGACTTGATATTGTGTTCGCATGCGACTTCAGATCGTTTGTGCGGTTGCCATTATTTCGCTGAAAGCCCAATCGCCGCAGGCCAGTATCACCGGCATCGTCACCGATGGCCAGGAAGCCGTGATCGCAGGCGCGCGTGTGGTCGCGGTGCACGCGCAGACCGCCAGCCGCACCGAAGTCCGCACTAACTCGAGCGGGCTGTTTTCGCTGCGGCCGCTGCCGATTGGCGCGTACGAGATCGCTGTCGAAATGGACGGATTTCGAAAGCTCGTGCAGAAGGGCCTGGTGCTGACGACGGGCCAGAATCTGGAATTGAACTTCCGGCTCGAACTCGGATTGGTGAGCGAGAGCGTGTCGGTGTCGGCGTCTGCGTCGACGTTGGAAACGCGCACGTCGGAGGTCGCGCAACTGGTGGAATCGAAGACCATTGAGGACATGCCGCTGGGCGACCGCCGTTCGATGAACATGGTGAACATCGTCGGCGGAGCGGTTTTCGTCAACTACGATGCCGGCGCGAAGCCAAACTTCAGTCTCGCGGGCGGCAGAACACAAAGTCAGATGCTGTGGCTCGACGGCGGCAGCGGACAGAACATGCGTCTGGGCGTTGGGCAGATGGACATGGACCCGCCGGTGGAAGTCGTGCAAGAAGTGAAGATCGTCGCGAATAACTACTCGGCCGAATTCGGCGGCTCGGCGGGCGGGGTGATCATCACTACGACCAAGTCCGGAACGAATCAACTGCGCGGCAGTCTGTTTGAGTACCTCCGCAACGACAAGCTCGACGCGCCGAATTTTTTCGCGCCGGTGTCGGGGACGGCGAAACAGAAAGCCACGCTGCGCTACAACGTCTTCGGCGGGACCGTCGGCGGAAAGATCATCCGCGACAAGACGTTTTACTTCTTCGCATACGAAGGCTCACGACGATTCGACGGCTCGACCCGCACGCTGACGGTGCCTTCGACGCTGCAACGATTGGGCGACTTCTCGGAGACGCGCAACGCGGCGGGCGCGCTGATACCTGTTTACGATCCCGCAACCACGCGCCAGGAAGGAACGCGCTTTCTGCGCACAACGTTTCCGGGGAATCGTATTCCGCGCGATCGGTTCGATCCCGTCGCGGTGAATCTGATCCCCTTTTATCCAGTGGCCAACCGCGCGCCGGACAACATCAGCGGCGCGAACAATTTTCGCGCCAACGGCGGGTTGGGCTTGACACGCGACAACTACACGGCGAAGTTGGATCATCACTTTAGTTCGAGGGATCACGTCACGGCGCGTTGGTTGTACAACTCGGACAACCGCAAACAGGCGAGTGTGTATCCGGAGCGCGCGGCCGAGACCGTGGGCGATCAACCCGCGCATCAACAGTATGCCTACGGCGCGTGGACGCGCCTCTTGCGCCCGACGCTGGTCAACGACTTCCGCTTCAACTACGGCCGCCGGTTCGCCGATGCGCAATCGAACGGACTAGGCGGCGGGTGGCCGTCGAAGATCGGTTTGAAAGGCGTACCCGACGATGCGTTTCCGACGATCGCCGCCGCGGGCTTCGCCAACCTCGGCTCCGGCACACACCGCCGTCTGAGCACGCCGATCACGAATCTGCAATTCGTCAACAATTTGTCGTGGGTGAGCGGCCGGCACTCGCTCAAGTTTGGCTTCGATACGCGCGGTTCGCACATCACCGATCAACTGCGCCAATCCGTTTCGGGCAACTTCACGTTTAGCGTGCTGCCGACGGGGCTGCCCGGCACTGCCAATACCGGCAACGGATTCGCGACGCTGCTGCTAGGATTTCCGACCGCGTTTCAAACGCGCGACACGCCCGCGCTGCGGCGCTTCAGCCAATATCTGTCGGGCTTCGCACAAGACGACTGGACAATCCGCCGCGGCCTGACGCTCAACCTCGGATTGCGTTGGGAGATGGACACGCCGATCTTCGACGCCGACAACCGCATGAACGGATTCGATCCGGCGCAGATCAACCCGGTCTCGGGAACGCCGGGCGTGGTCAAGTTCGCGGGCGTCAACGGTTGGCGCACAAGACCGTATGCGCGCGACTGGAACAACTTCAGCCCGCGAGTGGGCTTCGCGTGGCAACCGTTCAACGAGAAAACAGTCGTGCGCGGAGGTTACGGCATCGTTGTCGCGCATCCGTTCGATCACGGCGCGCCGACATCGGCATCGCTTGGCTACGAAATTTCCAGTTCGCTGAATACGCCGGACAACGGCATCACTGCGCCGTTCTTTCTCCGCAACGGCGTGCCAGTTTCGGCGAGTTCGCCGCGGTTGGACGACTCGTTCGGCGCAGTGCGCATAGGGCAAAATCCGACGACGGCGGTGACGTTCTTTGAGACGAATCGGCGCAGCGGTTATGCGCAACACTTCACGCTGGGCGTACAACGAGAAGTGACTGCCGGAACGGTTGTCGAAGTGAGCTACGTCGCCAATCTCGCGCGGAAGCTGGCCGGCACAAATTTGTCGATCAATCAGATCCGGCCCGAGCGGCTTGTGCCGGGCGCAGCGCAACGCGACCGCCCATTCCCGCAGTTCAGCGATGTGTCCGTGGTCTTCCCTTCCCTCGGCGTTTCGAGCTACCACGCGGGAGTCGTGCGCGTTGAACGGCGATTCAGCGCGGGTTTCAATCTGCTTGCGACCTACACGTACTCGAAATTCCTTAACAATGTCGACGAGGGAGGCGCGACGCTCGGAGCCGAAGGCGGCACCTATTCGAACCTCTACAATCGACGCGCCGATTGGGGACCTTCGGAAAACGATGTCCGAAGCCGGTTCACCTTTAGTTCCGTCTATGAAGTGCCGTTCGGCCGTAACGCCGCGAGCAAGCCAGTACGGTGGATCGCGGGAGGCTGGTCGATCGGCGGCACGGCGACGGTGCAAAGCGGCGCGCCGTTCAACGTGACGACACTGGCGAACTCGACGAACGCATTTTCGGCCGGCGCGCTACGCGCGGACGTGACGGCGAATCCGAGTCTCGGCTCCCCCACGCTCGCTCGATGGTTTGACACGGCAGCGTTCCGGCAACCCGCGCCGTTCGCGTTTGGCAATCAGGGAATGAATATCCTACGCGCCGACGGGCGCACGGTGATCAATCTTTCGCTGCTCCGCAATTTCGCGATTCACGAGCGAGTGCGTATCCAACTGCGGGGCGAGTTCTTCAACGCACCGAATCATCCGAACTTCGGCGTACCGGGACGCGTATTCGGCGCTCCTGGGTTTGGAGTCGTGAACTCCGCGGCGCCCGCGCGGCAAATCCAGTTGGGACTGCGGTTGGTGTTTTGATCGAAACTACTTCGCCCTCACGCAATACAGCGTGCCCTTGCCGCGCAAGTAGATCTCGCCATCGGCAATGGCGGGCGTAGCGACGAAGAACTCGCCTTCCATCTTGTTCGACGCGACGATCTCGAGCTTGTCGCCCATCTTGATGACATGGACAAAGCCCTCCTCGGTCGGCAAATACATCTTGTCGCCGGCGGCAACGATCGACGCCTTCAACGTGTTCGCGCCGGGCAGCCGCTCGGTGTAGAGCAGGTCACCGGTGGTCGCGTTGATCGCGCTCAGGATGCCGTTGTCGGTGACAAAGTACAGGTTGCCGTTGTAGAGCACGGGCGAAGGCGTGTAAGAGTTGCTTTTCGTGTTCTGCCAGACGATGGCGTCGGTGCCGGTGAGGTCGCCGTCGCGGCCGAGCTTGATCGCCATGCGGTTGGGATCGCGGTGTCCGCTCATCACGATGACAGTGTTGTTGTGGATGAGTGGAACAGGGATGACGTTTGAGCCAAGGCCGGCGCATTCCCAAATCATTTTGCCCGTTTTATAGTCGTAGGCGCGCACCTTACGCGTCGCGGCGACGATGATCTGCTTGCGCCCGCCGACGGCCGTGACAATCGGCTGCGACCAGGAGCTGGCCTCATCGCGCTCAACCCTCCAAATCTCCTTGCCGGTAGTCTTGTTGAGCACCAGCAGGTACGATCCATCTTCATGATCGAAGTTGAGAATCAGACGGTCTCCGTCGAGCGTATGCGGGACGCCCTCGCCGAAAGCCAGCCGCATACGCATCGGGCCGAACTTCTTCTCCCACACGACGTTGCCTTTCAGGTCGAGGGCGTACAAACCGCGCGAGCCGAAGAAGGCATAAAGAAGCTTGCCGTCAGTCACCGGGCTGTTTGACGCGAAGCTGCCGTACCGGAAGTGATAGCCCTCGTGCGGCTTGGCGGTGGTCAGCGTTTTTTCCCACCGCACCTTGCCGTCTTTACGGTTGATCGCCATAACGACGAACTTGTGTTCGATGTTCGCGCCGCTTCCGCCGCCCGCGCCTCCACCGCGTTTTCGCGCACCACCCTGCGGACGACCGCCGCCTTGCTCAGTGCGGACTTCGCCCGTCGGAACCGCGGTGGTGACGAAAATTGTGTCTCCCCAGATGACGGGCGAGCTATGGCCGCGGCCGGGGATCGCCGTCTTCCATGCGACGTTCTTCGACGACTCGGTCCATTCGACCGGGGCCGTTCCCTTGGCGACGCCGGTTTCGTTAGGGCCGCGCCACTTGGGCCAAGCGGCGGGATCGGTGGCGGCTATGAGCGCCGGGGCGGCGATCAGAAGAAGCGAGCGCATATGGGTGTGAGTCTATCAAGGCGTGAGCAGTTTCGCGATTGTTACGGCCAGTTCGCGGCCAAAGCGCAGGCGGTCTTCCACAAGCGGAAGTCTCCCGTATTTCGGATGGCGCGAGATGCGCTGTTCCATCAAGAAGCCGGGTAGCTGGAAGTCGCGGTAGAGGCCCTGAATAACGACCATGCGGCCGGGGTCGACTTTCGTCTCGCTGAAGAAGAGCTTGCGGGTCGGCGCGAAGGAGGTGCCCGATTCCAGCAGATGGAAGAATCGCTCGGCAAGTTCCTTGTATGCGCCGCCGGGCGGGCCTTCCAGATATTCCGAGGTCTCCGTGTTGTGCAGGCTGTAGAAAAGATCGATCTTTTTCCCACTGTCCAACCAGCGCTTGATCGCCGCGAGCTGGGCGGTGATCTCGGGCATTTTCTCGACGCCGTTGACGTCCCAGTTGCGGTTCAAATCGTAACCGAATTTGTTAAAGCGCACGCCGCCGCGTTCGACGCCGTCGGGATCGCAAAGCGGAAACATCTTTACAGTCAACTGTTTTGGAAGATTTGCGAGAAGCTCCTTGACCAACCCCTCGGCCACCCAGGAGCTACCGGTTTCCCAACTATGCTGCCTGAACATCAGCCACGCGACGCGCGGGCCATCGCCGATGGTCCAGAGACGTAGCGGGCGGCCGTCGACGGTCCTCCCGATCGTTTCGACACGAAAGCCCGGTTTTGTTTTGGCCCATTTTTCGAGCGCGGCGAGATTGCGGTCCATGTAGGGCGGCGTGTGGGCGATCCACAACGGCTTACCCTTCGCCTCGAGGATCAGCCGCATGCGCGGTTCGGCGGCGTCATATTCAAAGGCTTCAACGTGTTTCCAATCGACGCCATTTTCGCTGTAGACGGCGGGAGTGTCGCGTGTCACCGCGCCCCGATTCGGCTTGTAGTGCTTAGTTGCATAAGTTAATAATTGTATTGCGGAGTTGGCTGCCTCGGACTTCGCGTTTGCGCCAGTGAAACGGTTTGGGGTTCGCATTGGTCCTGGCGACGAAGGACTCGATGG
>VFZW01000006.1 GCA_016871055.1 Acidobacteriota bacterium | reverse complement strand
GCCGATCGCGCCATCGAGGAGATCGTCAAATTACTCGCAGCCTAACCTCAAAATGTTGAAGTACTCTGATTTAGAATCTTTGATTCAAGAATCTAGCAGCGCTGGAAAGAAGGCCGGAGTCACACTCACCGGAAGGTTGACGGTATTCAGCGTGCAAGTCAACGTGAGATCGACAGTCGACCCCACGGGGAAGTTCCGCGCCAACGGCGCGCAACCCGGTAGATTTCCGTACTGAATGCTCGCACGAATCTCGGTGCTGGAACTCGTCGCCCCAGCCACGCGAGTTCCCGATACGCCAAGCGTGACGGTGACCGGCTCGGCGAGCCTGACGCTCTTTCCGTCCTGGCTCACCGTACCTGAGGGCAGGCTGCGCGGAAACTGAATTCGCATGCGGCCGTTGAAGCCCGGCACGGAGATCGGAATTTCACCCGCTGGCGAAGAATACTCGACCTGCGTGTTGTTAATGCTTCCGCGGGTGCTGTCGAAGATCCCGGGGCCAACGGGCGTCTGGGCGGACAAAGGCACACAGGCGCACGCCAGCGCGGTCATGCGATGAAAAAGCGGAAGCATGTCTTTGCGGTACCGCCATATTATCCGAAGTAAATTTCCTCTGCAAGGCCAACGGGCCCATCACAGCAGCCTTCATCCAGAGGCACCCGGAACCCGGTCACCAACCGGTTCGTCTCGTTCGCCATGCCGACCACGGCCATCATCTCGTTAAACATCTCCTGCGTCATTCCCTTCTTCCGCGCCGCGTCTGTGTGCGTGGCGATGCAGTAGTCGCAGCTATTGGTCGCGCTCACGGCGATGTAGATGAGTTCTTTCGTTACTGGATCGAGCGCGCCCGGCCCCATGATTTCTTTGATGCTCTCCCAAGTCCGCCGCATCGTCGCCGGGTCGTTCGCCAGCGCCTTCCAGAAATTATTCACGCGGTCGGTTTTGCGTACCGCCATGATGTCGTCAAAAATCGCGCGCGCTTCGGGCGCGGCATCGGCGTATTCAATCAGCTTCATGGCCGCTATTATCGCGCGGCCAGCGCGTGACGCAGCCATGCCTCGAAGAATACGGCGGCGTGATTGCGATGCGGCGGCACATAACCTGCGAAGTGTTCACCCAGCTTCGGCCGCATCGAGTCCCAAACCGCATCCCATCGCAGCGGCTCGCCCGAAAGCAGCTTCACGTTCAACGCCTTCAAAAATGCGTCGTTGACCGCGGTCGCGCCGATCGCCCTCGTCGCGATTACCGCCGCGTTCGGCGAGCGCATCACAACATCTTCCACATTCTGCATGCCCCGGCAACTGCCCAGATAGATCAGCCGCGCGCCGGCATCGAGCAGCGGCAACGTCGCTTCGATGTGATGATCGTGCCCGCGATGCACGATGACTTGCGGCGGCGTCGTCATGGTCAATGCACGCCCCGGCACGTTCGCGAAAATCTCGATCCGCCGCGCGCCGTTCCGCGGGCTCGATATCTTCACGGAGCTATCGTTGCGCTCGACGCGCCAGTCCGCGTACGCAGCCAGAAAACTCGCAAACGATTCCGCGCCATCGACGTCGTCGTGAAAGATGTAGCGCTGTGTATTGACGCCGTCGACGAACAGCGCCGCCGTATCGAATTGGTCGCCGCGACCGCCAATGTGCGCGCGCAAGAGCTCGCCCAAATACGGCGACGGCAGCCCTGGCACAGGCTTCCGCAAAAACGCCGCCGCCCGCGCCGTTTCCAGCACCGGATCTTCGGCGGCATCGATGCCTTCCATCGCCCGCGCGGCCAACGCATCGGGGACATCCGGTTCCGGCAACAGCGCCAACGCCGCGCGCAGCGTACCGGGCGGCATCGCCAACAACGAAGGGTCTTTCAAGTCGACGCCGCGCGCCAACGCCACCGCGCGATCGATTTCGACATCGGTGCGCGCCATCGCGGCCAGCGTCAGTTTCTCCGCGCCGCTCAATCCCGCCGGCGGCGCGAGCAACAGTTGCGAAGCGCGCCGCTCGAATGTCGGCGGCTCCGGCGCGGCGCGCGCAGCGGCATCGAAGATCTCGCGGCCATACGGCAAATCAATGTACTGCGCCCGCGCCCGCAGCGCGGCATCGGGCCAGCGCGCCGCCGATGCCACCAGCAGCCGCTTCGAAAGATCCGGCTGCTGTCGCACCGTGTGCCACGCCACATCCAGCGCTGCGGCGAAGTGTACCGCCCCCAGCCATTTCTCATCGGCGACCGATGGCAGCAACTTCGCCGCATCCTCCGGCGCGCGCGCCGCCAGCGCAATGTACGCCGCCTTGCGCAACCGCGATCGCAACAGCGGATCGCGCAACAGCGCCGTTTTTTCGAACGCCAGCTTCGGCGCGATCGACACGAGTTCGCGCACCTGCGCATACACCGCGCGCTGTTCGGCGACTGCTACGACCTCGGGAGGCATCTATCTGCTATTGTCGTGGAGTTATGTTCGGAAACAAAGTGCTGAACAAGTTCCTGGTCGACCCGGGCAAGAAGTGCAAGCTGAAGAGGTTTCCAACCGAGTGGGACGGCGGCGATGCATTCAAGGGCAAGTCCGACGCCGAGGCGAAGGCGGCGGCGGCGAAGGTGCTCGCCGACAATCTCGACGAACTCGCCGACGCGCAGGCCAAGCTGTACGCCGACGACCGCTGGTCCGTACTGCTCGTCCTGCAGGCCATGGACGCCGCCGGCAAGGACGGCATGGTGAAGCATCTCACCGCGGGCCTGAATCCGCAGGGCTGCGACGTCTACAGCTTCAAAGCGCCATCGGCCGAAGAGTTGGATCATTCGTATTTATGGCGCATCATGCGGGTCTCGCCCGCGCGCGGCAAGATCACAATCTTCAACCGCAGCCATTACGAGGAGGTGCTCGTCGTCAAAGTGCATCCCGAGTACTTGAAGCGCCAAAAGCTGACGGAAGAGGTCATCACCAAGAAGATCTGGGAAGAGCGCTACGACGACATCAACAACTTCGAGCGCCACCTCGCCCGCAACGGCATGCTAATCTTGAAGTTCTTCCTCCACGTATCGAAAGAGGAACAAAAGAAGCGCCTCCTCGAACGCCTCGAGAACCCCGAGAAGAACTGGAAATTCTCCGCGCACGATTTGAACGAGCGCCAATACTGGGACGACTATATGCGCGCCTATGAAGACGCGCTATCGGCCACCAGCACCAAATGGGCGCCCTGGTACGTCATCCCCGCCGACGACAAGTCTACCGCCCGCATGCTGGCGTCGAGCATCCTCACCCGCGCCATCGACGGCCTCGACCTCGAGTACCCGAAGGTTTCGCGCGAGGAGAAACTGGCTCTCGACGAGTCCCATAAACGGCTGCTCGCAGAGAAGTAAGTTCGGCGGTGTTGAGTGAACGCCACTCGCCAGGTTTCAGTCCGTCAAGCGCCAACGCCTCCATCGACCACCGCACCAGCCGCAGCGTCGGAAAGCCAATCGCCGCGGTCATGCGCCGCACCTGACGATTCCGCCCTTCGGTGAGCGTCAAGGAAATCCAAGTCGTCGGAATCGCCGCGCGAAATCGCACCGGCGGATCGCGCGGCGGGATCGGCGGATCGAAGCCAAGCAGCGACGCCTCCGCTGGAAGCGTCATCTCACCTTGCACAAGAACACCGGCGCGCAGCGGGGCGAGCGCTACTTCCGATGGCGCGCCCTCTACTTGCACCCAATACGTACGCCGATGACCAAACTTCGGATCGAGCAACCGGTGCTGCAAATCCCCGTCGTCGGTCAGCAGCAGCAGGCCTTCGCTATCGGCATCCAACCGCCCGGCCGCATACACGCCGGGCACGGAGACGAAGTCTTCCAGAGTCTTTCGTCCCGTGCCCGCGGCGTCGGTGAACTGTGTCAACACACCGTACGGCTTGTGAAAAAGCAGGTAGCGCAAAACTACAGGTTCGGAATCACCAACACATCGCCGGGATGAATCACCGACTTGTCGTCGACCAGCTTGCCCGGATTGGCCTTGATGATCTCCGGATACAACGCGCCATTGCCCAAGTGGTTCGCGGCGATCTTCCACAACGAGTCGCCCGCGACGACGGTATACGTCTTCGTCTCCACCGGCGCCGGCAGACTGGAGTCGATGTTGATATCAAGCCACAAATCGGCGAACACCGGATCAATCTCTTTCGCGCAGTTCCAGAGCGAGTTCTTGATGTCCTCATTCGGCGCATCGGCGCGGATCAGTAGCTTCTCGCCTTCGATGTGCACGTTATGCAGTTTGTAGTTCTTCATCTTGGCCAGGTCGATCACGTCCTGGTACTTGCCTTTGACGATTTCCAGTTCCATTCGATAACTCTCCTGTTTATTCGGGGTAACACACCCACGAGTTTGTAGAGTAGCGTATCGCGAGAATCGTTACAGGCTCGTGAGTAATTTCCACGCGGTATCGTAAAGCGCCAATGCCCGCTCCCCATCCCGCGCCTCCACCGCCAACCGGAGCAACGGCTCCGTGTTCGACGCCCGCACATGCAGCCATCGATCGGGCCAGATGAGTTTTAGGCCGTCGGAGCGGTCGGCTTCGGCTTCCGGGAATCCTTCTTCCAGCGCCTGCATCAGCCCGCCCAGCCGGCCGTGCGCGAACGGCACCTTGCCCGACTTGCGCGTATACGCCGGCAGCGAAGCCACCAACTGCGACACGGTCTGCCCCGTTTCCGCCATCAGGTCGAGCAAGAACGCCATCGCGATATACGAGTCGCGACACAACTGCACCGCCGGGAAAATCACGCCGCCCGCCGAACCTTCGCCGCCGATCGCCGCCCGCACTGCGCGCATCGTGTCGACCACATTCGCCTCGCCCACCGGCGTTCGATACACGCGCCGGTGAAACGTCTTGGCGATATCGTCGATCGCCGCCGATGTCGTTAGGTTCACCACGACATCGCCGGGCACAACGGCCAGCGCTCGCAGCACAGCCAGCGCAAGAACGTCGTCGTTATCGACCACATGGCCCGTTTCATCGGCGATTGCGAGGCGGTCGGCATCGGGGTCCTGCGCGAAGCCGACATCGGCGCCGGACTTTTGCACCAGCGCCGTCAGATCGCCCAGCGTGTCCGGCCTCGGTTCGGCGATACGCGGAAAGACCTTCGTCGGATCGATTGCAATTGCGTCGAGACGGCAGCCGAGCGAATCAGTGAGAAACTCCGGCGTCATCACCGAACCCGCGCCGTTCACCGCGTCGAGCGCCACTTTGAACTTCCGCCGCTTGATCCGATCGGCATCGACCTTCGCCAGCACGCGCCCGATGTGGATCGATTTCGCCGTGCCGTCATCGCGCCGCACATGGCCGATCGCCGCGTTCTGCGCCTGCGAGAAATCGCGCTGATGGTAGAGGTCAAGCAGTTCGTTGCGCTCGTAATGATTGAAAAACTGCCCCTCGGCGTTGAAGAGTTTCAACGCGTTGTACTCCGGTGGATTGTGCGACGCGGTCAGTCCGATCCCGCCGCGCGCGCGAATATGTTCGACGTAGATCTGCATCGTCGGCGTCGGCAAGACACCGACATCGACGACATCGCATCCCGCCGCCAGTAATCCGCAATGCACCGCGTGCTGTAGCATCGGCCCGCTGGTGCGTGTATCGCGGCCGACAACAACGCGCCCGCCGCCGACATACGTTCCGAACGCCTGCGCGAAACTCAGCGTCAACGACGGAGTCAGGAACTCGCCGACGACGCCGCGCACGCCGGAAACGCCAATTTTTAATAGGTGTTCGCGCGGCATCAGCTGTAGCTCCTCACCTTGTCCATTAGGGATTCGAAGAGAGCCGACGGCGCCTCGCCGCGCTGCTCGCAGATGACGCGAAGGATCGGCTCGGTCTGGCTGACACGGACGTGAAACCAGCGGTCCGGCCAACTGACGCGCAGCCCGTCGCTGCGGTCGACGCGCGCGTCGGGATAGTCGTCCTGCAAGTCCATCAGCAGCGCCGGCACACGCGGCGATTCCAGCGGAATCTCGCCCTTCAAGATTTCATAGCGCGGGTACGACGCCAGGATTTCGCGCACCGTTTGTCCGCGTTCGCGCATCATCGTCATGACGGCGAGCATCGACGCGATGCCATCGTAGATGAAGCGAAATTGCGGCATCATCACCGCGCCGGTGCCTTCGCCGGCTACGGCAATTTGTTCGGGGCGATACGCCGCCAACGCGTCCATCGCCGCCTGCCGTCCGACGGGCACGCGCACCACTCGCCCGCCATGCTTCGCCGCGACCTCTTCGAGCAATGCCGAACTGGACAAGTTCGTAATTGCGATTCGGCCGGGCATGTGCGTCATGAGGTGATCGGCCAGCAGCGGGAGCATCATTTCTTCCGACACGCCGCGCCCGCGATCGTCGGCCATCGCCACGCGGTCCGAATCGATGTCGAACAGGAATCCGGCACGCGCTTGCAGCGGCTGAATCAGCGGCCCGAGTTGCAGTTCCACCATACGGGCGGAGGTTGTCGGTTCGTGTGCGAAGGCATCGCCCTCGACGCGTTCGTTGATCAGAATCAGGTCGAGACCGAAGCGGTCAACGATGCGGCGCAGGGTCGGCGCGGAGGTGCCGTTGCAGCAGTCGACGACAACCCGCATGCCGCGAAGGGCGGCAAAATCGAAGACTTGCTCGAGGTCGTCGATGTAGCGTTCGATCGCGGTCGCGTCCTCACGCAGCGTACCGATCGAATCCCACTCCACAAATCTGAACTTGCGCAGGTGATAGATATCGAGCAGCTCGTTCGACTCCGCGGTCGGAAGATACGTCCCGTTCGCGCCGAGAAACCGCAGCGCGTTCCATTCCGCCGCGTTATGGCTCGCCGAGATCGCTATGCCGCCCGCAGCGTCCAACCGCTGCAATGCATGCTGCACAACTGGAGTCGAAACGACGCCCAGATCGATTACCTCGTGCCCGCACGCCATCAACGCGCTGACGACGCCCTCGCGAGCCATCCGTCCGCTCGATCGCGGATCGCGGCCAACAACGACGGGCCTTCCGCGCTCGATATACGTTCCGAAGGCCGCCGCGAAATCCAGAAAGTGCGTGGCCGTCAGCCCTCGCCCGACGATGCCACGCAAGCCCACGGGCGATATGCGCAGCCCGCTGTCACCCCGCATTACTTGCCGCTCACCAGGCGGAGTTTGCCGAATTTTTCCGGCACATGATAGTTGCGCGCGCCGGTCGCCTGCCACGCGATCATCTTGCTGTTCGGCCGCTTGCCTTGCATGCGGTAGAAGTTGATACGCATCTCGCCGTTGGGTTTTGCTTCAGCGCCGTTGATGCTCGCGATCGGAATCTGAAACTCGCCGTACCAGATCTTTTTTTTCTCATCGATGCGCGCCTTTACCTTGTACCCGGAGTTCCACAACATGCCGCCCTGCGGCTGCGGTTTCTTTCTGTCGATGTCGAGGTCGATCCACTCGCCTTGCGGCGACACCTGGTACTCGCGATAGTGCGTAATATTGTCGATCTCGGCGCCGACAAAAACCTCGGCCACATCCCACTCCCACAATCGCCACGTGTCCTTCGTCACATCCGGATCCGGCTTCAGAAAAAGCTCCTCGTACGAGCACGAGAACAAGATGTATAAATTTTGTTTCGTCCATCGCGAACGGATCTCCGTGCGATGCCCCGGCACGGCTTCGCCCAAGGGCGAGTTCTCCGCGATCACCGGCCTGGCGGCTTTCCAAAAAGGCGTCGACGGATCGGCCGTCAATGCCCTGTCTTTATTGGCTTGCACGCTTTCGATCACACCTGCGCTGGCACCGGCCAAAGCGAGGCCGGCAAAAAGGGAAACAAGGATCTTCATTTTCTTGACACTATCAGTTCTAATAGCTCTATGCGAATCGCACTCCTCGCGCTGGCCGCGCTCGCCCTCTCCGCACAGCCGGAAATGGGCATCGCTTATGACAGATATCCCGAAACGCGCATGGATGTTCACGTGCCGCCGGGCGGCGGGCCGAAGCCCGCGATGATTGTCATTCACGGTGGCGGCTGGACGGGCGGAACGAAAGAATCGATGAAGGTCAACTGGGTCGACCGCTATCTCGAAAAAGGCTTCGTCGTCTGCAACGTCGAGTACCGTCTCGCCAAGGCCGCCACCGCGCCCGCCGCCGTCGAAGACGTGTTGAAAGCGGCGAACTATTTCATCGACAACGCGAAGAAGTGGAACGTCGATACGAATCGCATCGCGGTGACCGGCGGCAGCGCCGGCGACCACTTGGCGCTGATGGTGGGCATGACGCCGAAGTCCGCCAAGCTCGGCAAACCGGCGAAGATCCGCGCCATCGTCAACTTTTATGGCATCACCGGTGTCGACGATCAACTGCACGGCGCCAACATGCGCAAGTACGCCGTCACATGGGTGCCCGAAGGCCCGGACCGCACCGCGCTCGCCCGCCGCGTGTCGCCCATGACCTATGTGCGCAGAGGCGTGCCTCCGGTCCTCACACTTCACGGCGACGAAGATCCGGTTGTGCCTTATGAACACGGCGTCAAGCTGACAAAGGCATTAAACGACATCGGCGCGCGCGCCGAGTTGATCAGCGCACCCAAAGGCAAGCACGGGTTTCCCATAGAGGTTTCCGATCAACTCTATCCGAACATTTTTGACTTCTTGAAGAGCACGGGAGTGATGCGCTAGCGAAGCGCTTCTTCAACGAGTTTCGGTTGACGGGCGGTCAACCCTACCGGCGTGCACCCGCCGCAACCGTGCGAGTTCCGATGGCGTAAGCGGCGGGTTCTCGGGATCTGCCTCGGCAGCTAACAGAGCCTCGTGAGGCGACATTGTTTTCAACCGCGCCCAATCGGTTAATCCGCTGGGGCGTGCGTTTGGATCCAGAGTGAACTTCATCGCGCCACGCGCGCCACTTTGCGCGCCGTTTCCTCGTCCCCCATCAGCGCCCGGAACCCAATCCAAAACGCATCGCCAATACAGGCCTCCGCATTTGGGCACGGCATCACTCGGCACGGGGCGTCGCCGCTCGTGTACAGCGGATTTCCGTACAGGGTGTGCGGATAGAACGGTGTGCACGGAATGCCCTCCGCTTGCAGCCGCGAGCAAAATGCATCGCGATCGCCGTCGACGCGGCCCAGCACAAGATAGTTCGAGTTTCGATTCACCTGCGCCGGCACGCGCTGCCAGGTGACTCCGCGCGCAGCGCCGGACTCTTCGAGGAACGCGCGCCAATTCTCCGCGCGCAGCGCGATTTGTGAATCCAGCCGCTCCAACTGCGCCGTCAACACCGCCGCTTGCAACGCGGTGATGCGGTAGTTGTTGCCAGCCTCGAAGTGGTGGAAAAACGAATAACCCGGCCGCCTGCCCTGATTCGCATACGACCGCAGCCGCGCCGCCAGTGCTTCGTCCGATGTCAGCACGATCCCGCCCTCGCCCGCCGTCATCACCTTGCCGTTCTGAAAACTAAACGACGACGCCAATCCGAACGACCCCGCGCGCTTCCCATTCCATTCCGACCCATGTGCGTGCGCCGCGTCCTCGAAAAATAGCAGCCCCCGCTCCGCACACAAGGAAGCCAGCGCATCGACATCGGCCAACGCGCCGCCAAAGTGCACCGCGATCAAGGCTCGCGTCTTCGGCGAAATCGCCTCCGCGACGCGAGAGGGGTCCATGTTAAACGAGTACGGCTCGATATCGACAAACACCGGCACCGCGCCAATGCGCGTCACCGCCGTCGCCGTCGACACAAACGAAATCGCCGGTACGATGACTTCGTCGCCGGGTTGAATCCCCGCGCACGCGAGCATCATCTCAAGAGTCACCGTGCCGTTAACGGCGCTGACCCCGTACGCGCAGCCCTGGTAGGCAGCGAACTGTTTTTCAAACTCGCCGACGATCGAATGAAAGCCGCCCCATTGCGGACTGGCCAGAACCTGAGCGAGCAGTTCGGTTTCACGGGCCGTCGAAATCGGCCAAGCGGGAAGAGAGATCACCCCTTTAGCATAAAAAGAATCGAATGGATAAAGATCAGCTCGAGCGTTACGAAACGCAATTCGGTCCCGCGCGCGGCAAACTCGCCATGGCCTCCGACCTTCTGACCGACGCGCTCGTACTCGTTGGCCAGCACGGCGTCTACTGCCAGTCGGTCCGTCAGCCCAACAAGCCCGCGATGGACTTGCAGATCATTTTGCAGTGCCTGAACGAGTCGAAGGAACTCGTGCTACAGGCGCTCGAAAAGTCAAAGCCGGTTTAGAAACGGGTTGCGCTTCTTCTCGCGCCCGATGGTTGTACTTTGGCCGTGGCCGCACGTCACGCTCGTTTCTTCGGGCAGCGTCAGCAGCTTGCTGTGAATCGATTGCAGGATCTTCTTTCCATCGCCGCCAGGGAGATCGGTTCGACCGATTGAATCGCGAAACAGCGTATCGCCAGCGATTAGAGTCGACTCCCGCGGAATATACAAACACGAACTCCCCTGCGTGTGCCCCGGGGTATGCATGGCGAAAATCTCCACCGCTCCGAGTGTCAGCTTTTGGCCATCCCGCAGCGGCACTTCGATCTCGGTGCGCTCCGGCGTTTCCATGCCGAGCCAGCCCGCCTGCATATCGAGTTGCTCGTACAGCCAAACATCGTTTTCGTTCATGTAGACCGGCGCGCCGGTCGAGGCCTTCAGCTTCGCCGCACCTCCGATGTGGTCGATATGCGCGTGCGTAATGACGATCATTTTCACCATCAGCCCGTGCTTGGAGAGAATCTCCTCAATCGCGGAAATATCGTCGCCCGGATCGACGACGATCGCCTCGGCCGTCTCCGGATCGCCAAGTACCGAACAGTTGCATTGCAGCATGCCTACAGGCAGCACCTCGTGAATCATTAGTTGATTGTACGCATCGAATAGGGCGAGACTGAAAGTACGATGATCGATCCACTACCCTACGCCGCGCGCGTTGTGCACATTGCCGGCGCCGTCGCTCTGATTGGCGGCCTGTTTCGTTCCAATGGCCCGGCGGTGACCGCCGGCATTGTCGGCGCGATGTTTCTCACCGGCGTCTACAACCTGATGACGCGCATGGCCGCCGGCGTGCCAAAGGAATTTCACATGGTCTTCGGCTTGAAATTTCTTCTCGTGCTGCACATCGCCGCGGTGTCGATTCTCGCGGCAAAGGAATCGACGACGCCCGAAAAGCGCGCGCGGATGCTGAAGGGCGTCATGATGTCCGGATTCGCGGTGATCGCGTTGTCGGCGGCGCTGCGGGCATTCTGATCATGTTGCACGCCTTTTTGGAAAACGCCGCTCTGTTCGAACTGCCCGGGCGCGGGCGGATCAAAGCGTTCGGCGAAGACCGCAAGCGCCTGCTTCACGCCATGTCGACGAATCACGTACAGCAACTCGAACCCGGTCAAGGCTGTTACGCATTCTTCCTCAGCGCGCAAGGCCGCGTGTTGTCCGACGTGACAATCCTCGCGCAGCCCGATCACCTGCTGCTCGACGTGGAACCGGATCGGCGGGCGTTCATCATGGAGCACCTCGACAAGTACATCATCGCCGACGACGTGACCCTCGAAGACGTCTCGGATCAGCAAACGACGCTCGCTCTCGAAGGCCCCGCTGCCGCCGAGATTCTTGAGTCGATCGGCGCACCGATTCCGATCAACGACTTCGATTCCGTCGAATGGGCAGGCCGCCTCGTCGCGCGGACGAACTACAGCGGCGCCACAGGTTTTCACATTTACATCAGCCCGCTCGATGCTCCGGTGCTGCGCGAAACGCTGCTCGATGCGCGCGCCGTCGAAGTTTCGCCGGAGACCGTCGAGATCGCCCGCCTCCTTCACGCCAAGCCACTCTACGGCGTCGACATCACCGAGGCCAACCTCCCGCAGGAAACCCAACTCACTCAGGCGTTGCACTTTTCGAAAGGCTGCTATCTCGGCCAGGAAATCGTCGAACGCGTTCGCTCGCGCGGGCACGTCAACAAAGTCCTGACGCGCTTGCAACTCGCGACTCCGGCCGCGCCCGGAGCGAAGGTGATGAGCGGCGAGAAAGAAGTCGGCGCCGTCACCAGCTCGGCATTCGACCCGCGCAACAACGTCACGGTCGCACTAGCCTACGTTCGCGTCGAGGCGCTTGCTCCAACCGCTCCCGCGCTTACCGTTACTTCGCCGGATTCAGCAGCGCCTGCATCGTAAGCGCGCGGCTCAGATGCTGCACGTCGGGGGACTTCGGATCGATGATCCGCTGAATCATGCCGACGAACACGACATCGTTGACGGGGTCGATCCAAAACCAGGTGCCCGCCATGCCGCTCCAAAAATGCGTGCCTTTGCCAACCGCCGCGCCGGCCAAAGCGGGGTCCATGAACACCGCGAAATCGTAGCCGAATCCCTGGCCCGGACGTGTCTCGCCGTGTGAACCGTTCAATACACGCGAGGAAAGATGATTGGCGGTCATGAGAGTTACCGTGGCGGGCGAGAGCAAACGAACGCCGTCCAATTCACCCTTGTTGGCGACCATCTGCGCGAAGCGCATGTAGTCGCGCGCGGTCGACACCAGGCCGCCGCCGCCGGACGGCGCAGCGGGCGGTTTCGAGTAGTCGTTCCCACCGGCCTGCAACTCTCCTTTCGCGTTCCAGCGGTACTCGGTCGCGAAGCGCGCGCGCTTTTCGACCGGCACATAGAAGCCTGTGTCCTTCATGCCAAGCGGTTCGAAAATCCGCTTTTGCAGGAACACATCGAGAGGCATTCCGGAGATCTTTTCGATAATGCAGCCCTGCACGTCGACCGACACGCTATAGACCCATTGATCTCCCGGCTCATAGAGAAGCGGCAACTTCGCAATGCGCTCGCTCATGTCCTTGAGCGAAGTGGCTCCAAGCGGAGCGGCCTCCCGATACAACTTATCGACCGGCGTGTCGCCGAAAAAGCCGTACGTCAATCCCGCCGTGTGCGACATCAACTGCTCCATCGTCGGCGCCCGCTTCGGCTTCGCCATCGTGCCATCGGACTTGTAGACCTGCACATTCGCGAACTCCGGCAAATACTTGGATACCGGATCGCTCGCCTTCCACTTGCCCTCTTCGTAGAGCATCATCATCGCCACGCCGATAATCGGCTTGGTCATCGAGTAGATGCGGAAGATCGTGTCCGGCTGCAACGCCGCGCCGCTGGCGAGATCGCGTTTTCCGTAGACGTGCTGATCGATCACCTTGCCGTGGCGCGCGACCATTGTCTGCACACCGGCCAGTTGTTTGCTATCGACCAACTCATCCATCGCCACGTGTAGTTTTTGCAGCCGTTGTTGTGAGAAGCCAACCGACTCGGGCGAATCGGCCGCGAACAGAGAAATGGCGAGAAAGAATGCAAGGCGCATGCGCACTATGGTATCTCGCGCAGCATGGCCTCCGCTTCCTGCCTCACGGCGGCATCCGCCGATTGCGCGGCTTTAATCAAATAGAGCTTCGCGCCGTTCAGATCCCGCAGCCCTCCCAGCGCCGTCGCCAAACCCAATAGCCCGCGAGGATTCGTCGGCTCGGTCTTCAACAGCTCGCGATATGTTTGCGCGGCCTCGCGCCATTTGCCTTGCGCGGCGTACAGATTACCGAGCAGATCCGCCGCGCGCGCCCCCAGCGCCCGCACCTGCAACGCATGTTCGGTAGCCTCCCTGAAACGCTTCTGATTCGCCAGGAACAAGGCATAGTTGAACCGCGAACCCGGATGCGTAAGAGACCGCTTGTAGTGATACTCCGCGCGCGGAATCTCGCCGCGAGTCGCCAGCATCGCGGCCAAATTGCCATGCGCTTCCGCCAGTTCGGGTTGCTGTCGCAACGCTTCGCGCAACTCCTTCTCATCGCCGGTCAGCAACCCCAGCGTGTTGTGCGCGTCCGCGTTTTCGGGCTCGGCAGCCACCGTGCGCCGCGCGGCCGCCATGGCGTCGGTGGCGCGTCCAGCCAGCGAGTGAACACGCGCGAGTTCATGCCAGGCCTGTCCATCGTTTGGATCGACCGCGACCGCCTTCTCCAGCAATTCGCGCGCCCGGTCCAGCTTGTTTTCCTTCGCCAACAACGCACCGTAAGCACGCAGCGCCGGCCCATAGTTCGATTGCAGTTCGAGGGCCTTCTCGTAGTGCTTAGCAGCATCGGCCGGCTGCGCCGCCGCCAATTGCAGGTAAAAGCCAGGATGCCGCGGCTTGTGTTTCTCCACCGCCGCGGCCAGCATCGCCGCGCCCGCCTTAGTATTGCTTTGATGCGCCACTTGCGCAACCGCCGTGTACAGTTCGCGATCCCGCTCGTTGTCGATCTTCGCCGGATAGTACGGAACGACTTCGCCCTGATACGAAGTCGATCCCATCACCTCGTGACGCTCCTGGCGCGCCGCCAGCAGGCTGCCTTGCAAAGGACGTTGAATCTTGTGATCGGTCATCGCCACATGGACAACATCTTCGGTGCGCCGCTTCGGCATGTGACACGACGCGCAGTCTTTCCTGGCCGTGTGTGTCGATCGCATCGGATTGTGGCACTGCGCGCAAGCGGCGTCGATGTTGATCGCGGCGTTGTGCGGATTATGACAATTCAGGCACGTGAGCTTGCCCGCGCTCGCGGTAAAACACTTCGACTTGCGCAGCCGGTAGGCCGATGAAGCGATTTCGAATTTTTCGTCATGGCCTTTGCCCGGCGCGTGGTCGAAGTGAAACGCGAACGAAGAGAGCGGCTCGGCGACGTCGTAGGAGAACGCCCCGCGCTCCATGCGCACCACCATGTTCGGCAGCGAGAACGAAGTCGTTTCCAAATGGCACTGCATGCAGACTTCAAGCTGCCGCTCCGGATTCAACCGCCGCGGATTGAAGATCCCGGCGCGAATCTCTTCTTTCGTTTTTTGCGCCTGCGCCGCCTGCACGTGCGCGGCGCCGTTTCCATGGCAACGCTGGCAATCGATGCCTTCCGCGATGCGCCCCGGATACACCGGGTCATCGGTCATCGAATCTTTGCCACGCTGGGCTTCCGGATAGCCGTTGTGACAAGCCATGCACTCGAAGCCGATCGCGCGCCGGCCGTCGAAATGGTCGGCGCGATCATAGCCCGGACCCATCGCAAGAAATCCAGGGGCGTACCAGTGAACGGGTAATTCAACAAGCCGGTTCTGGGGTGTGCGATGCAGGTACGTCCTCGCATGATTACCCGAACCCAACACGTAGTGGATCTCCTTTTCCCAGGTGTTTCCTTCCGTGCCCTCGGACCTACGCATGAAGAATCGCCCGTCCCTTGACGAGATGCGATAGCTTCGGCCGGACAACCGGTGCTCAAACGATCCCTCGGCGACGGTCGCGGCCGAAGGTTTGTAGAACGACCGCCCCATCCCCGTCTGCTTGTACGCCGCAGCCTCCTTCGGATGACACGCCGTGCACAGGCGGGCGTCCGTCACCGGCGACAGCGGGGGTGTTTCGGGAGGCTTCGCGCAACCCGCCAGCAACAGCAACGGTAGGATCGCGAATCTCATGCCTCGGGCAACAACCGCCGGTGATGAATTTCATGACCGGCGATCATAAACGCCAGCGCGCGCACCGTATGCGTGTTCCCGGATACCGGTCCGCCCCGCAGCGTCTCCTCGGGCCTGAGCTTGGCAAACAGCGCAATCGTCGCCGCGCGCACGGCGCGGAATTCGGCGATCAACTCTTCGAGTGTGTAGCGATCATAGGGAGCGTTGGGCGCCCAATCGTCCTGTTCGAATCCCGCCAGCGGCGTTTGATCGTTTCGCGCAAACCGCAGCGCGCGATAGCTAAAAACCCTTTCGGTATCGATCATATGGCCGATCCCTTGCTTTATTGTCCACTTGCCGGGCGCCGCCGGCAGCGAGCAGCGCGCCTCGCCCAGCGCCCGCAACGCGGCAATCGTATCGTCGATTTGCGCGCGCATCACCGCGAGAGCGTCGTCGCCTTCGACCTTGTCGATGTAAGTCGAAAAGTACGCGAGGTGTTCCGATTTCTCCGGCCTGGCCATAGATTCAGAGTACTCCGCTGCGCGACAATGATGCCCATGCGATCTTTCTTTTTGTGCGCCGCGCTCCTCACGCTTGCCGGTTGCGGCGGTTCCAAGCAGGCCGAGCAGCCGAAGCGGGAAGCGCCGAAGGTCCCCGAAGTCTACAAGGTCAAGATGGCGACGACCAAAGGCGACATCGTCGTCGAGGTCCGCCGCGCCTGGGCGCCGCGCGGCGCCGATCATTTCCACGGCCTCGTGCGCGACAAGTTCTACGACGGCGTCAAGTTCCATCGCGTCATTCGCAACTTCGCGGCGCAGTTTGGAATCTCGCCCGACATGAAGCGCGACGAATTGTGGCGCTCAATCAAACTGCCCGACGATCCCGCGAAGGAGAAGAACCTGAAAGGCACGCTGACGTACGCCATCAGCGGCGAGAACTCGCGATCGACGCAACTCTTCTTCAACCTTCGCGACAACTCAGCCACCCTTGATGGCAAGGGCTTCGTTCCGATCGGCAAGGTCGTCGAAGGCCTTGATGTCATGGAACAAATCACCTTCGTCTACGGCGATCACCATCCGCGCGGTACCGGCCCGCACCCGCAATTGATCCAGACAAAAGGTTATAACTATTTGGAACGCGAATTCCCGAGGCTGGACACGATCAAGTCGGCGTCGATCGTGGATTAGCCGTCCGTTTGTGTTACCTTGGAAAATCGCGGCAACAAGCTCGCTGGAGGATTTTATGGAAGCTCTCGGAATGGTCGAAACCAAAGGACTCGTCGGCGCGATTGAAGCGGCGGACGCGATGGTCAAGACTGCCAACGTCACATTGACGGGCAAGGAATACATCGGCGCCGGCTACGTCACCGTCACCGTTCGCGGCGACGTGGGTGCGGTAAAAGCCGCCACCGACGCGGGCGCCGCCGCCGCGCGGCGTGTCGGCGAACTGGTCGCCGTGCACGTCATCCCCAATCCACATTCTGAAACCGAAAAGATCCTTCCCGGCGCCAACAGCAAGAAGTAGTAACGCGTTCCAACCGGCCGCGCCATGCTGCAAGACCCCGATCTGATCTCCTTGCAGGAGGTCCGCACGAAAATCGAAAAGGCGTGGGCCGCCGCGCAACGGTTCCGCGCGTTCACGCAAGAGCAGGTCGATGCCATTGCCGAACGTATGGCTGAAGCCGCGCGGGGTCACGCCGAACACCTCGCCAAGATGGCCGTCGACGAGACCGGCTACGGCAACGCGAAAGACAAGTTCGCCAAGAACATGTTTGCCGCCGAGCGTTTGCCGGCCGAACTGCGCGGCATGAAAACGGTCGGCGTGATCCGCGAACGCCCCGATGAAAAGGTCACCGAGATCGCCGTGCCCGTCGGCGTTGTCGCCGCCGTGTTGCCAACCACCAATCCCACGTCCACCGCGATCTACAAAACGTTAATCGCGCTCAAGGCCGGCAACGCCATTGTGCTCAGCCCGCACCCGCGCGCGAAGGGCTGCACATGCGCGACGGCCGAAGTCCTCTATCGCGCGGCCGTGTCGGCGGGAGCGCCCGAAGGCATTATCCAGTGCATCACCCAGCCGACGGTGGAATCGACCAACGAGTTGATGAAGCACCCGCGCACCGCGGTAATTCTTTCCACCGGCGGCGCGGGCATCGTGAAGGCCGCGTATTCGAGTGGCAAGCCCGCGTATGGCGTCGGACCGGGAAATGTTCCCGTGCTGGTCGACACCACCGCCGATACCGAGTGGGCCGTGCGTGGCGTACTCTCCGGCAAAACTTTCGACTATGGCACGCTGTGCTCGTCCGAACAGACGATCGTCGCTGAAACGAAGATTCGTCAAAATGTTCTGAGCGCGCTGCAAGCGAACGGCACCTTTCTTTGCGACGACACGCAGGCCAAGGCTCTCGCGCGCGTGCTGTTCAGCAAGGGCACGACGGTCAATCCGGATCTCGTCGGCCACGCCGCCGCCGAAATCGCTAAACGCGCCGGCTTCACAGTGCCCGATTCAACGCGCGTGCTCGCCGCCGAAGTTGCCGGCATCGGCCGCGATTTTCCCCTATCCGCCGAAAAGCTCTCGCCCGTCCTCGCGCTCCACTTCGTCGAAAGCTTCGACGCCGCCCTCAACGCGTGCGAAGCGATTCTTCGATTCCACGGACTCGGCCACACCTGCGGCATCTACACCAACGACGAAGCGAAGGCCCGTGTCTTCGCCGAACGCATGCCCGCTTTCCGCGTGCTCGCCAACACTCCTACGCCGCAAGGCTCGGTCGGCATCACCACGGGCTTGTTCCCCGCGATGACCCTCGGCTGCGGCGCCGTCGCGGGCAATGCCACCGGCGACAACGTCACGCCGATGCACCTCATCAACATCAAGCGCCTGGCGTGGGGCATCCGGCCGTGGTCGCAAGACGAGCCGGCAAAGCTTTCCGCTGCCGTTTCGAGCGGCCCCGTCGATCGCGCCCGCATCTCGGCCGCGGTCGATCGATTCCTTGGCGGGAAGGGTGCAGCCCCAAAGCCAGCCGCATCGCCCACCGCCGACATCGTCGACAAGTTCCTCGAATCGAAAGGCATCATCACAACCTGCGAACCGTGCTCGGCGCCGAGGCGCACGCCGGAAGCTTCGAAGCCGGGCCCAGCGGAGAAGCCCGTCGCTGTGTCAGACTTCGTATGCGAAGCGGATGTCCGCGAAGCAATTCGCGCGGGGCGCAAAATCTACATTTCCGCGAAGGCGATCGTCACGCCATCCGCGCGCGAGTTGGCGAATACGCAAAAGGACGAACTACTAATCTCCGCGCAAAGGTAACAAATGGATCTCGATAAACTCAAAGGCGCTGCCGTCGAACACATCAACGAGTTGGGTATGGTTGCCTTTCACGGTGTGACACGAATGACCGACGAAGGCCGCATTTTGATGTGGGACACTCGCCAGCATCCCGATTTCAAGGAATTCCTCGCTGGCGCGGCGAAGCTCGGCATCAAGCTGATCGTTGTTCACTCGCGCGAGTTGAGCAACGAGCTCCTCGATGACCTCAAAGCGGAACTCGAAGATTCCAGCCTGTCGATGGCCGAACGCCGCGACTGCGAAAAACGGCTCAAGGCGATTCGGCCCTATGCCGGTTTTACCAGCAACGTTGAGTTGTCGTTCGACTTCAACGATACGATCCACCTGTTCGAAACGCACAGCGACTTCATGAAGGAAGTCCTTGCCGTGATGAGCGAACTTGACATGTCGCTCGAACCCGACGACGATTCGAATCCGTTCGACGACGACGACGATAACACGCCGCCGCGCGGCGGATTCTTCTCCCGAAACTGATGAGCGGCAGCCGCGCCCGCTGGTTGATTCCCGATTTCCCGCACGCGGAGATCGCGGCTCTCGCGCGCGCAACCGGCATAGCCATGCCCGCGGCGCGAGTCCTGTGGAAACGCGGCGTGTGTACGCCGCGAGCGGCCACACGTTTTCTTCATCCCAACATCGACGACTGCCACGATCCGTTCCTGCTCGCCGGCATGGCCAAGGCCGCGCAACGCATCCGGGACGCCATCGCCCGCCGCGACAAGATTCTTCTTTACGGCGACTACGACGTCGACGGAACTTCGTCCATCGTTATCCTCCACACGGTGCTGAAACTGGCCGGCGCCGAGGTCGGCTATCACGTTCCGCACCGTATCCGCGAAGGCTACGGCATGCGCGGCGAGGTCGTCGATCAAGCCCGCGCCGAGAACGTCAATCTCATCATCAGCGTCGACACCGGCATCCGCGCCACGGAAGTCGTCGAGCGCGCCAACGCGCACGGCATCGATGTCATCGTCACCGATCATCATCTGCCGGAAGACGCGCTGCCGCCCGCGCTCGCCGTCATCAACCCCAACCGGCCCGATTGCAACTACCCCGAGAAAAACCTCTGCGGCGCGGCCGTTGCGTGGAAGCTCGGGCACGCCATCATGAAGCAACTCGACTGGCCCGAGGCACGGCGAAAATCGATGCTGGCATCGTTGCTCAAGTTGGTCGCGATCGCCACCGTCGCCGATGTTGTTCCGTTAACCGGCGAGAACCGCATCATCGTCAAACACGGCCTCGAAGGATTGAAAGATCCGCGCAATGCGGGCCTCAAGGCGCTGTTCGAAGTAGCGGGCATTCGCATCGGCATCGCGCCGTCGGCGAGGCAAGTCGCCTTCCAGATCGCCCCGCGCCTCAACGCCGCGGGCCGCATGGATCACGCCTCCAACGTGATCGAGCTGTTTCTGTCAAGCGACGAGTCGAAGGTGCAATCGATCGCCCGCAAGCTCGACGAGTTGAACAAGGAGCGACAACAGACCGAAGCCGAAATTCGCGACAACATCCTCGCCGCATGCGAGCAAGTGCCGGTGACCGATGAGCAGGCGGGGCTTGTGTTCTCTGGCGCGGGATGGCATCAAGGCGTGATCGGCATCGTCGCCGGCCGCCTCGCCGAGCGCTACTCGCGGCCCGTGTTCGTGTTGAGCGAAGACCCCGCCACCGGCGACGCCCACGGCTCCGGGCGCAGCCCGGCGATCTTCCATCTGCTCGAAGCAATGGAGTCGATGAGCGGCGTATTCACGCGTTTCGGCGGACATCGCCAAGCCGCCGGGTGCAAGCTCAAGATCGAAAACATCAACGATTTCCGTGTGCTGTTCCAGAGCTACGCGGCGTCGAAACTCGCTCCCGAAGATCTGGCGCCAATCGTCGATTGCGACGCGGTGGTGACGCTCGATGAATTGACCGACGAGTCCGCCGCCGAGGTCCTGTCGCTGGCGCCGTTCGGCAACGGCAATCCGGTCCCTGTGTTCGCGATTCAGAAGGCGAAGGTGGCCCGGCCCCCGCAGGTAAAGAACGAGAAGCATCTGTTCATGCACCTCGCCCAGAACGGCGTTGCAAAGATGGTGAAGGGTTGGAGCATAGCCGACCGCATTGACGACGTGCCGGCAGGAGCGACAATCGATGCCGCGGCGCAACTGGAAGAGGATCTGTGGAGCAAGGACCGCGGCGGCGCGGCCTGGGGGTTGGTGTTGAAGGATTTGCGTTAGCCGACGAGTTCGGCGCGCATGGAATCGGTCATGCTTTCGTTGAGCAGGCGCTCAAGCGCTGGCTTCTGATCGATGATTTGGGCTGCGATCCACCCATACAGCTCGTCTTCCGACTTGATTGCTGTCTGTTCTCCTTTTGAGTTAGTTCCTGTAAGCGGATAAGAGTTTAACCCGTGCCCGATAGAAAACAGTTCATGCTTGAAGTAACCCAAAGCAGGTGCAACGACATTAAAGCGGTGAAGAAAAACGCCGCCCTTTCCGTCGGTGACGACTTCTCCTTCGAGCAGTCCATTCGTTTTGCGAAAAAGTAGCGACGCCTGCTTGCGAAGTATGCCAAGCGGTGTCAGTTCGTTACTTGGCGTGAGTTCAGGCCAGACATCTTTAACACCCATGACCAAATCATGTCAAATTCTCAGGTGGAACAACAGGGGCAGATGGTCCGAGAAACGGATTCTGTCGGGCCGCCCGGAGCTATCGAGCAACGATCCTCCCGCGACTGCGTCGAGAATTCGAACGCCACTGACTGACAGGCCGTCAACCAACGCCGGACGGACGAGTACTTGATCGAAGAGATGCCAATACTGCACAAGCACACCATCCCCTCGGAAATAGTAGCTCCCGGGCGGTCCGTCGGACTGCTCTCCATGCAAACGCCACGCCGGATTGAAAAACATGCGGTAGCTACGTGTATCGTGAATCCGCGCTCCGCGGTGAACCGCAATCTCTTGTTTTGACAGCAGGGCGTGCATTCCGTCGCACGCCTGCATGCCAACATCGAACGGGTCCATGTTGAAGTCGCCCACGACTACTGTGCGAGTGGTCTTCTCCGTTGTTTCCAATCGCACAATCTCTTCGCTGAGCCGGCGCACTCTTGCGTATTGATCGTTCTCGGAAGCTGAGAGCTTGCTTCGGAGATGGACGCTTACGATCAACGCCGGATCCAGCCCCGGACGCAGTAGCTTATGAAATGCCCAACGCGAATCGCGAGGTGGACCGGGCGCCGCGATGTGTTGCAAATGCGCTCCCTCGAACCGCGAAATGATGGTTAGCCTATTCGAGCCTGTCTCCTGCCCCTGATACTTCGCGAGCGAGGTTTGGTTTAGGCCAACGATGCATTGCCCTATCGAAAACGCCTCCGCCTCCGCCAAAATCAAAATGTCCACGCCATGTTACGCGACGGCGGCAACAACGGCATCGGTCAAATTCTTCCTCCCGAGATTCCAGAACAGGAAGGTAACCGGACGATTCGGCAACAATGTTCCTAGTCTAGCTTGCCCGCCTGACCGCAACCCCGCTATCCTGAGTGTTTCATGCATTCGGCCCCAGCGCTGCAAACTACCTCCCTGAACGCCACCCATCGCGCCGCCGGCGGCAAGATGATCGACTTCGGCGGATGGGACATGCCCGTCCAATACACGGGCATCATCGACGAACACAACACCGTCCGCACCGCCGTCGGACTGTTCGACGTTTCACACATGGGCGAGATCGAAGTCCGGGGTCCGCAAGCGCTGGATCTGGTCAACTGGGTCTCGACCAACAACGCGGCGAAGCTGCAGATCGGCCAAGCGCACTACTCCGGTCTCCTCTACGAACACGGCGGGTTCGTCGACGACATCCTCGTCCACAAGGTCACCGGCGATCACTACTTCCTCTGCGTCAACGCCTCGAATCAAGACAAAGACTTCGCGCACATCGTCGAGCAGAACCGCTTCGACTGCGCCGTCGAGAACGCCGGCCCCCGCCTTTCGCAGATCGCCGTGCAAGGCCCGAAGGCGCTTGCCACTTTGCAAAAGCTGACGGCAACCGAACTCGCGCCGGTCAAGTATTATTGGTTTCAGGACGGCGAAGTCGCTGGCACGCCCGCGCGCATCGCACGCACCGGCTACACCGGCGAAGACGGCTTCGAAATCTACACCGCCAACGATGAAGCCCCGCGCATTTGGAAAGAACTCATGCAGGCGGGCGAAGAGTTTGGCGTTAAGCCCGCGGGCCTCGGTGCCCGCAACACCCTGCGCCTCGAAGCCGCGATGGCGCTCTATGGCCACGAGATCGACGCGACCATCAACCCGCTCGAAGCGGGGCTGTCGTGGATCGTCAAATTCGAAAAGGACTTCCTCGGCAAGGCAAAACTCGAAGAGGCCAAGGCCGCCGGCGTCAAACGCAAACTGGCCGGGTTCAAGATGAACGGCCGCGGCATCGGCCGCGACGGCTACGAACTCCACATCGACGGCGCTCCGGCGGGATGGGTTACATCCGGCGGCCCCGCGCCAACTCTCAATCTCAACATCGGCCTCTGCTACGTCCCAGCCGCCAAAGCAGGCGCCGGTCAATCGATCCAAGTCATGGTGCGCAACCAGCCCGTCGACGCGGAAATCATCCCAACGCCTTTCTACAAGCGAGCCAAATAATGTATCCGGAAAATTTCAAGTACACCAAAGAGCATGAGTGGATCCTGGTTGAAGGCGACACCGGCACCATCGGCATCACCGACCACGCGCAGCACGAACTCGGCGACATCGTCTACGTCGATTTGCCCAAACCCGGAACGGCGGTCGAACAGGGCAAGACGCTCGGCTCGGTGGAATCGGTGAAGGCCGTGTCGGACATCTACTCGCCGGTGACCGGCGAAGTCGTCGAGTCGAACACCGAACTCACAAGCGCGCCCGAGCGCTTGAATTCCGATCCCCACGGCACGGCGTGGCTCGTGAAGATCAAGCTGAGCGACCCGTCACAACTTGAGGGCTTGCTGTCGGCGGCCGACTACAAGGCCTATCTCGGCGAATAGCGATGTGGAACAGGCAGACGATCGCGGTCGTCGCCTTTGTCTTGTTCCTTCGTCTGCCGTTTCTGAATCAGGCGATTCTCGGCGACGACGTCTACTATCTCTACGGCGCTCAGCATGCGCAGATCGACCCGCTCCATCCGCTTTGCGCCCACTACGTTTTCGGGGGCGTCGACGTCTCGATGCAGGGCCATCCGCATCCTCCGTTCAACGTCTGGTTTCTCGGCGCGCTGCTGGCGATTTTCAAGGACGTCCATGAACCCGTCTTCCACGCCGCCTACATCCTCTTCTCGCTGATCGCGGCGCTCTCGGCGCTATCGATCGCCCGGCATTTCACACAAAAGCCGCTGCTCGCGACACTCCTGTTCTGCGCCGCGCCGCCGTTTGTCGTCAACGGCAACTCGCTCGAAAGTGATCTTCCGCTGGTTGCGTTCTGGTTGCTGACGATCGCGCTGCACTTAAACGAACGCTGGCTTGCGTGCGGCGTCGCGATGATCTTCGCGGCATTCTCGGGCTATCAAAGCGTCGTCCTCATCCCGATCTTGTATCTGCGCCGAACCGGCCCGTTGTGGCTGCTCGGTGTAATTCCCGCGGTGCTCGGCGGGTGGCAACTCTTCGAACGCGCCACCAGCGGAACGTTGCCCGTCCAGGTGCTCGGCGGCTACTTCGAAACCTACGGACTGCAAAAGTTGACCAACAAGATTCGCAATGCCATTGGGCTGCTTGGCCACCTGGCGTGGTTGACGACGCCACTGCTCTGGCAGCGCCGCGACTGGCTGTTCGCTCTGTTGCCAGCGGCCGTGGCAGCCTATTTCGATCCGAATCCGCTCTGCTGGGTCTCGGTCGGCGCGGGCGCGATGTTGCTGGCGCAGATGCGTCGTGAAAAATGGCTCGGCCACTGGGTACTGCTTTTCTTCGCCGCGGCGATCGTGATTTTCTTTGCGGGCGCATCGCGCTATCTGCTGCCCCTCGTTCTGCCCGTCGCGATCCTCGCCGCCGAACGCGCCCGGCCGTGGCACGTCGCCGCGACACTTGTGCCCGGCTTCTTACTCGCCGTCGTGAACTATCAACACTGGGACGCATATCGCGCATTGAAAATTCCCGACGACCGGCGCGTGTGGATCAACACGGAACTCGGCGCGCGCTTCTATCTCGAGTCACAAGGCGGCGTGCCGCTCGAACGCAATCAACGCGTGTTGCCCGGCGAGTGGATCGTATCGAGCCAGCTCACCGCGATCCCCCACAAGCCTGGCAACGTGCTGAAAACCGAGTCCATCACGTCGCAAATTCCGCTCCGCATCATCGGCATCAACTCGCGGTCCGGCTTCTCGACCGTGCAGCAAGGGCTTCGGCCTTTCGACATTTCGACCGCTCCGATCGACACCGTGACGTACGAAGCCATCGTCGCGCACAAGCCGACAAAGTCGTTCCTGACAATGAACGATCCCGAAGCCGATCGCCACATCGTCGCCGGCGTCTTCGAGCTTGAGGACAAATCGCGCTGGGCCGAGCCGAACGCGATCTTCCAACTTAAGCGGCCGTCGTCGGACGCGCCGATCGAAGTCGTGCTCTACCTGCCGCCGTCAGCCCCCGGCCGCGTCGTGACGATCAAACTGGACGGAGCCGTCGTGCACTCCGTAACGTTGCCCGGCCCCGGCCTGCACACGATCAAGACGAAACCCCTCGCCCCGAGCAACGAAGACGCGCAAGTCGAAGTCGCCATCGACAAAGCGATCGCGCAACAAGCCGACGCGCGGCGGCTGGGCATGGTCTTGGCGTCGGTGGGGTTCGCGCGTTAGTTGGAGGGGGACTTGCGGATGAGGTTCCTCACGTCCTGCCTTCCGCGCAAGGCGCGAACCACTCTCAGCTTTTTTCCTCCACGACATAGTAGATACGCACATCCTCAACGGGAAACGAGCGATCTGGCACAGGGAACATAAAGATGTGCCACTAATCATTCGGGCGCTGTTGCGTCCGCCGGACGCCTCATCAACTGATTGAAGCCGTTGCCGCCCGTTGCGCCAGTGGGGTTTCGGGGTTAGGTTTCGATAGCGTGGCTCACGCGGAGCTTGACGGCCCTCCAGTCGTGTTCGCTTAGCCAGCCGATGATAGTAACCTCGCGTTGATCGATTGTCAGGATATAGGCGCGAAAGCAACTCTCGATTCGTAACCCGGCCTGCCGCCAATCGCGGAGAACATGGTCGGTAGTAGCTAGGCGCACCGGAAGCTTCGAAGTCAAGATTCCCACGATGACATCGGGCCGTTCCCTGAGGTAGATCTCGGAGGACAGCACGACCGCCGGACGGAGTTTCGTTTCGACGGCGCCGTGAAATGTGCCGAGCACGATATCGCCCGGTTTCATGCTGGATCGGGGTCATCCATCCGGTCAACGGCGGCGGATGTAAAGTCGCGAAGATCCTCGTCGCTCCATTCGTCCGACCAACTAATGCTCGTCCCCGATGACGATTCCGCGATTCGGCGCACCAGCGCCGAGATCTCGTCGCCCGCTTCGGCGGGGAGGCGTCTGAAGGCGTCCAGTAGCATCGCTTCGCGTGATGTTAGTTCCATCGATTTCCAGTATACGCTCGGTTTCCGCGATAGAATAATCGGCAATGCCCCTGGCCCCCGGCGACAAGCTCGGCCCCTACGAAATCACGGCGCTGCTCGGCGAGGGCGGCATGGGCGAAGTCTACAAAGCTCGCCACACGCGCCTCGACCGCACCGTCGCGCTGAAAGTCGCGAAAGGCCAATTCACCGACCGCTTCGAACGCAAAGCCCGCGCCGTCGCCGCGTTGAATCATCCGAACATCTGCCAGCTCTACGACGTCGGGCCGAACTACCTCGTCATGGAGTTCGTCGAAGGCCGGAGTTAAAAGGACCGCTGCCTTTGGACAGGGCCCTCGAAGTCAGCTATCAAATTCTCGACGCTCTCGACGCCGCCCACAAGCGCGTCATCACGCATCGCGACTTGAAACGCGCCAACGTGCTGGTCGCCAAGCAGGGCATCAAGCTGCTCGACTTCGGCCTCGCCAAGCAGGAGGTGCAACTCGCGCCGACCGATGCGACGCTCACCAAAGCGCTAACCAGCGAAGGCCAGCTTCTCGGCACGTTGCAGTACATGTCGCCTGAGCAGACGCAAGGGCAGAACGCCGACGCCCGCAGCGACATCTTCGCCTTCGGCTGCGTCTTTCACGAGTTGATCACAGGCAAGCGCGCGTTCAACGGGGCGAGCGTCGCCGCCATTATAGCCGCGATTCTCAAGGACGAGCCGGAACCGCGCGCGATTCCCGACGCCATCGACCGCGTCATCAAGACCTCCCTCGCAAAAGACCCCGACGCGCGGTTTCAAAGCGCAGCCGACTGCAAGCGTGCCCTGCACTGGGCGACGGAAGCGAGGTCCCCCGATGAGGCAAAGAAGGACTGGCTCTGGCCCGCTGTCGCCGCGGTAGCTCTAACACCACTGGCCTTCGTAGCGTTGAAGCCCGCGCCGAAGCCGCCGCCGCGAGCGCCAGTGACGTTCCAGATTGAGCCGCCCGAAGGCACGCGATTCAAGCCCAACGATGTACGAATATCGCCCGACGGCCAGACGCTCGCTTTCATGGCCGGAACGAGCCCTGATGACGGGGCGATCTGGGTACGGCCGCTGCAATCTCTGCAATCGACCAAGCTACCTGGCACGGAGAAGGCGGTCTTCATTTTCTGGGCGCCGGACAGCAAGTCCTTTGGCTACTACGATGGGTCGGCGTTTCGGCGCGTCGGTCTGAATGGTGGGGGGAATGAGAAGATCTGCGCGGCGGCGGACGTGGCTGGGGCGACGTGGGGAAAGGACGGCACGATTCTGTTCGGGCAGAACCGTGGTCCGCTTCAGATTGTGCGGGCGGGAAGTAGTTCGGCGGCGGATCTTTTCCCGCCTGGTGAATCGGACCGGAGGCATTCGCGACCCATGTTTCTCGACGATGGCGAACACTTCGTTTATCGTGTGATGGCGGGCGAGAACTCCGGAATTTATCATTCGTCGATTCACGGCGGGCCAAAGACGAGGCTGCCGATTGATCTGGTTCCGTCGGGATCCATCATGGCCCCACCAAACGTCCGATACGGAGGCGGCTATCTGATATTTGGGAAGGGCGAAAGCGTCGTCGCGCAGCGGATCGATAGCAAGACCGGGCGATTGGAGGGAGATCCGTTGACGATTGCCGAGAATTCGCTGACCACGACGACGGCGATGTCGGACAACGGAACACTCTCGCATGTGCCGGTCTCAGCCCAGAATGCGAATGGCGACCTGCTCGAGGTGGATCGGCGCGGTGAGCGGCTACGTTCCTTTGGCCCCGGCAAAGGCTATTACTCGCATCCGGAAATGTCACCCGACGGGAAGGCGCTCGCGATCGATTATCGGGACCCGGTGACGGGCGAATACGACATCTGGACCATCGATCTCGCTCGATCGACACCCAACCGTCTCACCTTCCCGCCGGCCCACGGCGCTGTCCCGGCCTGGTCGGGCGACGGAAGCCGGATCTTTTTCGGCCGGCAAGGGGCCGTCTATTCCGTAGCCGCGACTGGAGGCGGCGAACCGCAAAAACTCGCCGAGACAAATTCCCATCACAAGGCCGCGTCGCCGGACGGCCGGTCGCTTTATATTGAATTTGCTCGAATGTCTAGCCAGTCGCGGCGAATCGCATCTGTCGCATTGGACCAGCCGGGGAAAATCGACATGTTTACGGGTGAGAATCACGACTCCATGAATCCGCAGGTTTCGCCCGACGGCAAGTGGTTGGCGTACGACTCGACGGAAGTCGGTGGCCGCGAAGTGTTTGTCGAATCGATTCCGCCAGGAAAAGGGAAGTGGCAGATCTCGCGAACCGGCGCACGCGGGCCGCGCTGGCGGCGCGATGGAAAAGAACTCTACTTCGCCGACGGCTTCACGTTAATGGCGGTTGAGATTGGCGCCGCGCCCGGCGGCGCGATTCAGCCCGGTCAGCCCAAGGCGCTGTTTGAGATGAACGCGATCAACTCCTCCGACGGATATCGCTTCACCGTCTCGCCGGACGGCCAGAGGTTCTATTACGTCGCGCCCATGAATTCGAATGTGCGCGCTGCGCCGCCGGCGGTCACCATCACCCTCAACTGGCTACCTCAAAACCGCTGAAAAAACGTCCCGTCCGTTACCTCCGGACATCCCTGCGCCGCCAGCATCCGGATCGCGCCAGACGCGTGCGCAAACTCCGGGAATGCCTCACCCCTCACCTCCACCTGCTTCCGCACCGCGCCATTGACTTCCACAAGAATCGCGCGCGCCACATAGTGGCTGCTTCGCCCCTTCGAATCCGCGTCCCAATTCTCGATCCCTTCGCGCTCAATCAACTCCAGCAATCGCTCCACAGCCGCTGCGGAAACTTTGCCTTGCCGCTCGCGATCGCCCGCCCGTAACACCACCACGCCGTCCCCGGCGATCGCAATCTCTTCGGCCTTGCTGCCGGCCTTTGTCGAAACCGAACGCAGCCGGATGCGCACGCCGGCGAGTTGGCCCGATTGCAATCCGAAGGGCAAACGCGCCCACGCGGGAAGCGAGAATAGAATCGCTCGTCTAGATACGCTGGAAAAACTCACCGTTTATCGCCTCCGGCGCGCCCATCGCCGCTACCAGTTTAATCGCGCCGCACGCGCGAGAGAACCCCGAGAACTCAGGCTGGCACATCGACACTTGTTTCAACGTCTGGTCACGGACCGTCAAGGTTAGCAGCTTGCCGACATATTCGCGTTCCTCGGATGGATAGGACTCGTCCCACTCCTCGAGTCCTTCCGAGCTCAGGTACTGCAGGAGGCGCGCGATGAGTTTGGGGTCGACCGAGCCCACGCGCATTGTTGGTTCGCTATCGCGTTTCAATGCTGTTCGAAGGCCGATTTGCCCGTTGCCTCGAATGAGAATCTCATCGTAGCCGGAGAAAAGTTTCGTGGACGAAACGCGGAAGCGTAGGATGACATCCGGAAGGTCGGCTTCGGTGAGTCGGAAGGGCAGAGGACGCTGCGTGGTATCGGTGGGTAGCATTGGCATCTCCTACGGTTTGATCTGGAATCTCCTCGGGACGATATATTTCTTGCCAGCAGTGATCCTGATGGTTATCACCAGATTTCCGCTGGCGTCGACGGCCGCGTTGGATCCGGCTCCGAGCGCTCCCGCGTTCCTGCTCTTGTTGCGATTATAAAACTCCATCTCGTAGTCGGCCTTCGTGCCGGCGGTGTCGCCGGGCACTTTGCCGAAGGCGTTGAAGAGTTCGTCAACGGTGCGGAATTCTTTCTTGGCGGCGTCAAACGTTTTCGGCGCCGCGACCGCCGTGAACATATCCGCACCCGCCGGGAAGCGATATCCAAACTCCATCCCGCGCGACTTGAAAGCGGTGACGACTTTGGCGATGTCCGGCAGACCCTTGGCCTTCCAGTTGTCGAAGAAGGAATAAATCGTTGTGGTCGTTTTGTCGTTGTAGGCGGGAAAGAAGCCTTTGTCGAACGGGATGTTCTGTAACTTCAAAATGTTCCAAAGAACCTCTTGGACCGGCGCTTCGTTGTGCGCGCCCCAGAACGGATTAACGTCCATGAGGTTCTGGGTCGGACTCGGATCGGTGTCGGCGGGGCCTTCGTGGGAGTCCTTGTAGGTCGGTTTGTCGCGCAGTGCGCAACTGATGAAAGTGGCGTGTCCTTCTAACCATGCCGACTCGTAATGTTCGGCGCCGTGCGGAGTGAAATCGCTGGGTGAGTGTGTAGCGTTGCCGGGGGCGTCGTTGTACGTGTACCCCAGGTATTCCAACTGGCCGACGATAGTGTCGGTGATGAAATGGCCGTATTCGTGAAGGATCACGTCGCGGTCCTGTACATCGGATTCGAGAATGAACATCTCTTCGCCTCCGGCCTGCGTTGTACCTTCCTTCGAATCCTGCGGCACAAAGACCTGGCAGAGTTTGGCGTCGGCGGCGTTCTTGGTCAACTCCAGCAGCCGCGTGTGACCGAAGACGATGGAGACGTAGGCGTCGCAGAACTTGATGAATGTCGCCTGCGTGACTTCGACATTGTTGAAATCGAGATCGCCGCTTTTGCCCTTGAATAAGGCCGGATCGAGTTTGTGATCGAACGATACCACTGAGCCGGCCCTGATTTTGAAGTCCGCCTCGTTAATGGGCGTTGCGCTGCCGTTTCGGCGCCGGCCTTTCATCACGACGACCTTGCTGTCCTTGTGCTCGAGGAAGATGCGAATGAACGCGGAGTCCAGTTCGGGAACATTTAAGAACTCGAACTTACCGTCTTTATCCAGCGCCGACGCCGCGACCAGCACATCCTTCGACGCTCCGGGAGCCTTGCCATGTAACTCGACTTTATTATTCGGGAGAAACTCTTTCACCGCGGCGTCAGCCTGCCCGGTATCATGGCTCCACGTGCGGTTATAGAATAACTTCCCGGTCCAGTTCTGTTCGACCACCGTAACGCCCACGTGATCGTTCAAGATAGTCCCATGCACGTTGGTTTGAATGCCGATGTGAATGGTCTCCTCGGCCGGATGCTTACTCGCGAATTTTCCCTCGACAAAAAATTGCTTCCCGGTCGCGGGTATCGACGCACTTGGTACTGTGATCACGCCGCTGGTTGGCGCCTGGCCTTTCGCCGGGGTTTGTTGCGTGAAAATGTCGATGCGGCCGGATAGCGTATGCAACAGTAGATCGTGATTTAGATTTGCCGGCTTCGTCGGGCGGACAGTCAACACCGCGCGGCGAGCCAAAGGAGGATCGCCCTGCCTAAAGACGCGCGCGCCCTTCGTTTGTTTGTCCGGCATGGGCAGCGGCTCAGGATTCTTGCCCGCCGCCGGCGGATGGGCGATGTCGAGAGTAAGTTCGACGCTCGTCAGCTTCAACTTAGCCGGCGGCTTCACTTTCTTCGTGCCGCCGGAAAGCGTCAGTGTCAGGGTTATGTCCTTCTTCGACTTACTGGCTTCGATCCCCTCGGCGGCCACGATGACACCGCCGGGCTTTGACAAATCGGCCCCGGGGAATGTGTTGTCCCCGTTGAATGTCAGCGCTTTTCCACCGCCGCCAAGAACAAAGAATTCGATCTTGCCCGCCGGCGCCACCGTCAACGTTCCAATCCCATCGAACGGTTTGTCGACGCCAAAACGAAAAATCTGCCGCGCCACCGACTTGTCCTTCCGGACCATCACGAATCCGAAGTCGGGGTCCGTCAGACCCGGCGTATCGCCTTCGGCAGCAGCCGCCGCGGGCGCACTGGCCGGCTTGGCTTTCACCGCCGATTCGGTCGCGGCGAAGTTTGAGCTTTCCGTTTCCGTGGGGCCACTTTCAACCGCTGCCACGGCATCCGAGCCCGTTACCTGATCGAGTAACGGACCAACTTCGTCGAGAACCGGTACCGGATCGATCCCTTCGCATGGCGAACGCTCCACCAACCGGTGATAGAACCGGCACGCGAACGTGTCTTTCGTTTGGGCAAACTCGCGACGAGACGCTCCGGGCGCCCGCCGTTTCTCACCGTCCGACCAGAACCGCTTCCGGCAACCATCGGCTCCCTCGTTGCTTCGAGGGCACGGCCACTTCGCCGGCGGAACAATCGAACCGGCACGAAACAACAATGCCATAACGCGGCGATTCACGCGGTTCTCGCTATCTCGCTCCGGCTTGCCAAGGCTCCCATCCTCGGCCTTCGAAAACACCATTGCCGGATTGAACTCGCTACAGCCCTGGTAATCGCCTTTGCCCTTTGCGTCCTGACCGCCAGATAGAAACTCAGACTTGTTCAGTTTCTCCGGACACAGAAAGTCCATGTACGCGGGAAAGAGCTTCGCCCGTGTCATCGGTCCCGCCACGCCGTCGGGATTAAGGCCGGCCGTCGATTGAAAGCTGGCAACGTTGGGATGCCCAAGCGCGTTTACCATCACTTGGATCGACGGTTGGCCCCACCCCTCGGCCGATCCGGTGGTTGTATACAACGTCTCCCACATCGCCACGTCGCGGACCAGCACCGCATAAATTGCCTCGGCCCGGTTGCCGCTCAGACTCTTGTTGAAGTTATCGTCGCCGACTGGGTCTGCGTGCCCAAAAATCGAAAGCGGCGATCCCGGATGTTCTTTGCGCAGCGCGGCCAATTCCGCAAATTCCGGACGGCTTTCGGGCAATACAAAGGAAGACCCAAAAGCAAAGCGGACATCGTTCAACTTCCAACAGGCGACCGGGATCAAGCCGGATCGGATCGTGTTTTTCTCTTTCCCTAACGACGGTGCCAGGAGGATTGGAAATGGATCCGCGGCCGGATGGCTGCTGACGATTCCTCCGGGGCTGTCAAGTGTACTCATGAGAAACCCTCTCTCTCGGTAAGAGCGAAAACCGCTGGCAAAACCCGTCGGAGACCCATCAGAATTACCGCGCTAACCGCCGAATCCGGTGCGCCTCGCTATCGGCAATGTAGACCACGCCCTTCTTATCAATAAAGACTCCATGCGGCCGCGCCATCTTGCACTCACCGGGCGACGTCTCCGGCCCATCACCGCGCTCGCCAGTGCCCGCGGGCGTCGTGATAACGCCGCTCTTCAAGTCGATGCGCCGAATCGTGTGGCTCTCGGTATCGGCCAGATAAACGCCGCCATCGGGCGACCACGAAATCCCCTTCGGGCCATTCAACTTCGCCATCTTCGCCGGCCCGCCGTTGCCGGTAAAACCCTTCTCGCCGGTGCCGCCGATATGATGCAACGTACGAGCCTTCCAGTCGATCCGATACACCGCGTTACCTTCGCGCAGCGCCAAGTATAAGTTGCCAGCGGGGTCGACGTCGATCGCCCGCGGCCCATTCAGCGGCGTGCCCTTCAATGGCGCGCCATCGGGCGTCGGCTTCTTCTCGCCCGTTCCCGCCCAGGTGTCGATCAGACCGGTCTTGAGATCGACGCGCCGAATGCGGTGATTGAAGATATCGCAGATCAACATGCCGCCCGACGGGTCGAACTGAATCGAGTGCGGCTGATTCAACATTGCCGCGTTCGCCAGTCCACCGTCGCCCGAGAAGCCCGGCTTACCCGTGCCCGCAATCGTCGTAATAATGCCGGTTTTCCGATCGACTTTCCGCACGACGTGGTTCTTCATCTCGACGAAATACATGTTGCCGGCCTTGTCGAAACGGATCTCGTACGGCTGATTCATCTCGGCCTTGGTAGCTGGCCCGCCGTCGCCCGCATAACCCATCTTCGTTGTACCCGCGACGGTCGTCAGCTTACGCGTCTTCAGATCGAGACGGCGAATGACGTGGTTGTCGATGTCGCAAATGTAGAGCGCGCCGTCGGGGCCAATCGCGAGGCCATAGGGGTTGTTGAGCTGCGTTTCGGAGTAGCCTTTCACGCCGGTCCCAGCAATGGTTTCGATTTTCCAGCCGGCCGCAAATGCGGCAGCCGCGGCCAATAGAATAAGGGGCTTCATCGAGAGAAGTCTATCATTGCCGGGCGGCGCGAGTAGAATGGTAAGCAAAGCCTATGACGATAACGCTTGATCCCAAAGTCGAAGAGCGCTTGCGTGCGCGAGCCGAGGCCGCCGGGCTGACCGTTGATCGGTATGTCGAGAATATGATTCTGGAAGAGGAATCGCCGGAAGACGAGTTGGAGCGGCTCCTCTTGGAGGGGCTGAACTCTGGAGAGTCTATTCCCGTAGACGCCAAGTTTTGGGCCGAGAGACGGGCCGAAGTGGAGCGGCGGCTTCAGGCCCGAAAAACACGTTGATCCAAAGCCTCAGCATCAAGCCGAGGGCTGCCGTGGACATCGTCGATCACGCAACGTATCTCGCCGACGAAGTCGACATGGAGCTTTGCTTACGCTTTATGAAAGCGGTTGATTCGAGCTTGAACCGGAAATCGGTTGGCGATCACGAATCAAACATCCTAGCCTGAAAGGGGTGCGGATGTGGCGAATCACCGGCTTCGAGGACATGCTCGTGTTCTATCGCCCGCGCCCAAACGGCGTGGACATCCTCCGCATCGTAAACGGCAAGCGGAATCTCCGAAAATTTCTGCGGCGAGAGGGCCTGGAGTAACCGCTACTCCACCGGCGGAGGCGGCAACTCCGGCGGCGCCGGCACATCCCAATGCCGGAACCAGCGCCGCCACCACGGCGCCGGCTGCGCGAAGTTCTCGGCTATCCAGATGTCGTAGTTCAGACGCCCCGCCTGCACAACCACCCGCTTGCCGCCGGGATGCACCGCGAATCGATTCGTTCGCTCACCCGGCCCCACTTCCAGTTTCGTCACACGCTTCGACTTCTTAGAAACCACATCCCACTCGGTGATCTCGTGCTGCGGAACATCGAGTGTAAAGACCGACCCGCCCAGCACCTGCACACCGCCGATTGGCGAAACTCCTTCGGGCAGCAGATCCGCTTTCCATCCGTCCGCGGTGCAAACGGCACGGCGCCACGACTGCCCTTCGGCCACCTTCACCGGCGCGCCGCCCAGGCTGGACACTTTCCACAAGCGCGGGCCGGTTCCGTAGTAAATCGTCTCGTTGTCCGATCCCCAGCAGAGGTTCGACACCGGCTCGGCAACCGCCGTTACGCCAACCGCCTCGCCGCCACCCGCGGGAATTGTCTTCAACTCATTCGGCTCCCAGAACGCGATCCGCTTGCCATCCGGCGAAAATGCCGGCACAGTCGGCGCCACGCGACCGCCCTGGTGCACGAGCTTCGCGTCGCTTCCATCGTCGCGGCGCGTCCAGATCGCCGGCGTCCGTCCCGCGAAACTGATGTAGAGAAACTTGTCTCCCACCGGCGACCACGCCGCCGAGGTCTCCATCATCGTCGAAAGGCCGAACCCGCGCAAACGTTTGCCATCCATCGAAAACTCAACCGGATCCCAGTCGGTGTCGCCGCTCGCGTACGCAATCTGCTTCCCGTCCGGATGCACATCCAAATCGAATATTCGCTGCGAGCCGCGCAGCAGCAGACGCATCGCGCGTGATTGCGTGTCGATCAAATACACCGCCCGCGAACTCTCCATCTCGGAGATGACTACGGCATGTCGGCTGTCTGGCATCCAGGCGAAGTACGCGGCTTTCATTATGAACTCCGGCTCCCCGCCGGCCACCGGAACCAGCCACACATCGCGCGTGATCGTGCGCACCGCGATCGTCTTCCCATCCGGCGAGTAGCCGTACATTTCCGTCGTCCGCTCCGGGAGGCGAACGCTATCCAGTTTCTTCAGCTCCGCACCGAGAGGCGAACTAATCCATAGCGAATCCGGCCGCCGAAATACAACACCCGTGCCGTCCGGCGTGAAGTGGACCCCGCCAAAACCCGCGTCATCTAAAACCTTTCGCGGCTCGCCGCCCGCCGCGCTAACGCACCACAACTCCAACCGGCGTGGAAAACAGATTCGATTCCCATCGCGCGACCACGCTGGCTTGCCGCCCACGCTCGTTGCAAGCTGCGTCGGCGCACCGCCGTTCAACGGGCGTACCCACAGTTCGGCGCCCGCGCGCAGGTACGCAATCGACCGCCCGTCGGGCGAGAACAACGGCGCCGAATCCGACTCCGCTTCTGTCAGCAGCGGATAGACTTCCAGTGGGTCCATGCCCGGCTCGCGACCGCCGAATATCGCCGCCGCCACAACAATCGCCGCCGCTCCAATCAACCAGTACCGCCGCTTCGGTGCAGGCGCCGCCGCAGCCGCTACTCCCGACACCGACAAATCCGAAAGATGCTCCCGCATCCGCTTCAAATCCCGATGCAGATCCGCCGTCGCGCCATACCGCTGCGCCGGCTCTTTCTCCAGGCAACGCTCCACCACCCACCGCACCGGCGCGGGAACAGAAGCAGGCAACGCCGGCGCTTCCTCGGCGATGATCGCCGACATCGTCTGCGGTCCGCTATCGCGCTGAAACGGCTTCGCGCCTGTCAGCAACTCATGCAGCACGGTTCCAAAGCTGAACTGATCCGAACGAAAATCGACGTCCTGCGAACGAGCCTGCTCCGGGCTCATGTAATTCGTCGTGCCGAGAATCGCGCCAACCTCCGAGGCAAACGACAACGTCGAATCGGTCGGCTTGATTTGCCGCGTGCCTCGCTTGGCCAATCCGAAGTCGAGAATCTTCGCCCGCCCTTCCGGCGTCACCATGATGTTCTCCGGCTTCAAGTCACGGTGCGTAATCCCGCGCGCATGCGCCGCCGCCATGCCATCGGCAATCTGCGCCGCCAGATCGAGCGTGCGCTTCAACGGAACTGCACCATTGCTCAGCACCGCGCGCAAATTCTCGCCCTCGACCAGTTCCGAAACGATGTAGTGCAAGCCGTTCGCTTCGCCGACATCGTAAACGGCGACAATGTTCGGATGTTGCAGCGCGCTCGCCGCACGGGCTTCCTGTTCGAACCGCCCCTTCAACTCCGCCGCCGATCCCTGTAGCAGGAACTTAATCGCCACCACGCGATCCAGCCGCGTATCGGCCGCTTTCCACACTTCACCCATTCCGCCCGCGCCAATGGGCGCGATCAGTGAATATGGCCCGAATCTCTCTCCCGCGCTCGGCATGAAGTTTATATGCTACCCCAATCGCGCACGGGCCACGCCGAAGCGAGTCCGTCGTGCGCGATATCCTCGAAATGATATGGCGTTCGAATTCACGACTTCGTTTCATAAGGAATCGCTCGAGTCCTTTCGGGCCTACAAGCGGTACGCCGAGCGCGCCATCGAACAACTGAGCGACGAGGATCTGTTTCGCGTCGCGAGCCCCGGCGGCAACTCCATCGCCATCATCGTCAAGCACATGACCGGCAACATGCGCTCGCGCTTCACCAACTTCCTCACCGAAGACGGCGAGAAACCCTGGCGGAACCGCGATACGGAATTCGAGGCCCCGCTTTCTACCCGCGAAGCGATGATGCAGGATTGGGAAGACGGCTGGGCCGTCGTTTTTCGCGAGCTCGGCGCGCTCACCGATGACGACATGTCCCGCACCGTCACCGTCCGCGGCGATCCCCACTCCATCATGCAGGCAATCCTTCGCCAGGTCGCGCACTACGCCCAACACGTGGGGCAGATCGTCCTGCTCGCCAAGCAGTACAAAGGCGACGAATGGATCTCCCCCAGCATTCCCAGAGGGCAGTCGGAAGCTTTCAACCGGCGCGTCAAGGCGGGTGAAATCCCCCAGCGTTGACGATATACTACCTCTCACTATGCGCCCAGTCCTCATCCTCACTCTCGCGCTCATCGCCTTCGCCCAGCCCAAGCCGAAGCTCTACAACACCGCCAAGCAAAAACTGCTCGACGGCAAACAGGTCTTCAGCTTCACCCAGTCAACCTTCGATCCCGCCGGCTACTGCGAAAAGGCCAAACACTACGACTACACCTGGTTCGAAATGCAGCACTCGACGCTCGAATTCAGAGACGTCGAGAAGATGATCCAGGCCTGCCCCGACGCCCCGTCGATTCCCATGATCCGCCTCCCAGACGCGCAGGAATTCCACATTCAGCACGCCACCGATCTCGGCGCCCTCGGCGTCATCATTCCCACCGTCGACACCGTCGAACGCGCGCTCGAAGCTGCCAAGTGGGCCCGTTATCCACCCGAGGCGCGGCGCAGCGCCGGCGGCGGTTACGCGGGCCGGTTGTGGGCCAAGCACGGCAACTATCGCCAGTCGTTCAACGACAACATGCTCGTCGTCGTGATGATCGAATCGCCCACCGGCGTCGCCAACGCGTATGACATCGCGCGAGTCCAAGGCGTCGATGTCGTCATCATCGGCAACGCCGATTTGAGCTCATTCTCCGGCTATCCGCAGAACCATCCGAAGTACCAGGAGATGATCAAGAAGGTGCACGACGACACGCTCAAAGCCGGCAAGATATTTGGCCAAGCCGCGGCGGTCTATCACAAGGATCATCCGCTGAGCGGCACGGCGAAGTTCTTCCAGAACGGACCGTCAAACGATGGCTGGGTTCCACCCGCCGTCGGCGGCCGCCGCGTCGATGTCAACGCCGCGCCGGAAGGCGAAGAGGACGCGACAAAAAAGCCGCCCGCGCCTGCAAAGAAGCAGTAATCCCAAAATTCGCTTCGTCGAACGACAGCGCCGTAACATGCTCGCCCGGCGGACACCAGATCGCTGGGTCCGTCGGGCCGAATAGTGCGATCGTCCGCACGCCCAGCGCCGCGGCCAGGTGCGTGATCCCGCTGTCGTTGCCGATGAACAACGACGCGCCCGAGATCCATCGCGCCAACTCGCCCAGACAATCGAACCGGACCGCTCCCGGCCAGTCTTCCTCCGGCCCGCATGTCCAGCGAACGACCGGAACCTCGCGCGCAAGATCGGCAAACCCCGGATAATTCTTCCTCGCGCTGCCCGAGTACGGATGCGCGATTACAGCCCCATGCCGAGGCCCGCGCAGAGCAATCCGCGGAATCGAAACGGGCGGCGCCGAAGCCAGCGCCGGATGAAAAGTAAACGGCAACCCGTGTACCGCCGCGCGAAACTCTTCCCGCGCCGATCCATACCACGACACAATCCGGTCGAAGCCTTCGAACTCCCGCAGCGGCGGGACGTCGATGCCCGGCAACCCGATCCGGTCAATTCCGGTATCCGCCAACGCCCGCACGCGATCGGCAAACAAAACCAACGGCACGACTGGCCGTGAAATCCAGACCTCGGTATAGTCCGAACGCAACGCCTCCATCGCCGGAAACCGCATGATGCAATCTCCGATAGCGCCCGGCGCGATCAGAAGCGTTCGCACGTGTTCAGCGGATATCCGCCGGCGCCTTCACGTCAATCGTCTTCGGCGGCAGGCACGAATTGTGATTACACGCCTGATAGCGCAGCTTGCCGGTCAACACGCCAAAGCCGGCGTTCTTCGGCTTCACGGTCGAGACGATCGAAAAGTCGCCCGTGAACACACTCAGCGGCTTGTCGGAAAAGGCGTAGCGCTCATGTTTCGGCTCCGGAAACTTGACGTCGACGGTGTCGACGGACGCATCCCAGGTCAGCCGCAGAGGGATCAGGTACGGATCCTCGGGCTTATGCGAATTTAAGTGGTAACCGTTGGCGAGTTTGAGGTCGAGCTTCACCGTCACCGGTTCACCGCGTTTTCCCGACACCGGAGCGACCGGCCCAACCCGCAGCGTATCAGTCTGCGCCTTTAGCGCCAGAGCCAGCACCACTGCCATCGAGCAGTTGCGTAATGTCACTAACATAGCTTCCCTTACTCACCAAGCCGATATGAACGGCGGCGGTGCGGCCTTGTCGGTCGATCAAGAACGAAGTTGGCAGCGAATCCACGCCGCCGTACTTCTGCGCGGTCGCATCGTCTCCGATCACAAGCCGGTAGTTGATCTTGTGTTTCTCGATGAACGGCTTGACGATCTCCCAGCCTTCTTCATCCATCGACACGCCCAGCACCACCAACCCCTTGTCCTTGTAGTTCTGTTCGAATTCCACGAACCAAGGAATCTCAATTTTGCACGGCCCGCACCAGGTCGCCCAGAAGTTCAAAAGGACTACTTTTCCCTTGAAGTCGGACAGTTTGACTACCTTCCCCGTCGAGTCCTTTAGTTCAAAGTCCGGGGCTTGCTTCCGGGCGCTCACCGGTTTGATCGCCGCGCGCACCGAACTCGGCCCGCTGCCGCAACCGGCCAGCATCGCCGCAATCGAAATCGTCAACAGCAATCGCCGCATACTCTCTCTTCCTGGGATGACTTTCATCCGGTTAGCGTTTCGGAAATCCCGCGGCGGCCATGACTTCTTTCATTTGCAGAAGGTGCCGTTCGGAATGAGCGCTGATGAAAAATATCATCTCATACAGGTCGTTTTCCGCCGCGGGTCCGAGCTTAAAGAATTTTCCACGCAGATCGTCCGGCGTTGTTTCGACCCACTTGATGGTCTCATCGCGGCGTGCCGCGAACGCCGCAACGACGGCTTCCTTTGTTGCGAACCGCCCCTTCGGCTGAATCTCACCCGGCGCGGAGAACCGTTTCGAGCGGTCGGTCATCTGCGTCACGACGCCCTTCATGCGTTCGGCCGCTTGCGCCTTCCGCGCTTCGCGCTTGGCGTCGTCGACGGGCGCACCCTTCGCGGTCTTCTGAATCAGCCCGCGCAGCATCACCTCGGTTTCGGCGATGTGCTCGGCGCATTCGAGGATGCTCCAGCGCTCGGGCGCGGTCTTGTACTTCAATTGCTCGTCCGAAAGAGGCGCGATCAGATCCAGCACCTGTTTCCGTGACGCGTGCAGGTGGCTCATCGCCTGATCCCGCTCGCCTTTGCTCAGTTCCGCCGCAAACGCCGATACGGCTACTACGACCATGGCCAATTTCATTCGGAATTCTCCTACCAGTTTGTCTCCGGCGAAACCCCGAAAGAGGCTACGCCTAAATTTTCTCTCACCTAATGCCGACAGTAGCAGAGGAAGACGAAAGGCGTTCATGCAAGCGGTCGGCACGATTCAATCTAAGCCTATACCTGGAGCCCTGGCCGCCACCCCGTGGCTCGAAGCCGGAAAGACCGGTAAACTGCTGCTGATCGACGCCCATGAGATCAACCGCCGCCTGCTTAAGGGCATGCTTCGTTCGGCGGGCAACTACGAGTTTCTCGAAGCCGCCAGCGGCGCGGCCGCGTCGCGCATCATCGAGCAGAATTCAATCGACCTCATCATCGTCGATCTCATGCTGCCGGATATATTCGGCCCCGACCTCTACCGCCGCGTTAAAGCCAGCCCCCGCAACAGCCTATTACCGATACTGATCATCACCAACACCCAAGGCGTCGAACATGAAGTTCTCGGCATCGAAGCGGGCGCCGACGAGTATCTTGTAAAGCCGCTCCACCCGAGCGTCCTTCGCGCCCGCGTCCGCGCCCTTCTCCGCAACAAATCCGCCATCGACTCGCTCGATCAGGCCAAGACAATCCTCTTCGCGCTCGCGCAAGCCGTCGAAGCCCGCGATTCCTACACCGCCGAACACTGCCAGCGGTTGGCGACCTACAGCGTCGCGCTCGGCGTCGCTCTCGGTCTGTCGCGTCCCGAACTCGTCGCCCTTTATCGCGGCGGCTTTCTGCACGACATCGGCAAAGTTTCGATTCCCGATTCGATCCTCCACGGCCAGCAGCACCTGACGCCGGAAGAGTGGCGGATCATGCAGCAGCATACGATTCGCGGCGAAGAGATCTGCCGCCCCATGAAGAGTCTGGCCCCCGTGCTGCCGATCATCCGCAGCCATCACGAAAAGTGGGACGGCTCCGGCTATCCCGACGGCCTCGCCGGCGAGAACATCCCCCTACTTGCCCGCATCATGCAGATCGTCGATATCTTCGACGCGCTCATCACCGAACGCACCTATAAGCCGGCCTTCTCCCTCGAAAAGGCGACAGCCGTGCTGGAAGAAGAAGTAGCCAAGGGATGGCGCGACCCAGAACTGGTGTCGTTATTCATCAGTCTGCTTAACCGCAACATGCTCGAATCGACCGCCTCGCTGATCGACCCCGACTGGCCCGAGCTTTCGACCATGCTGCGTTCGCTGCAGAACATGCACGCACAGATCGAGGGGATTGGCCACCCGGTCATCGATACGGTTCCGGGCTAGAACTCGATGCGCACTCCCGCGCGCAGTCCGCGGGCGCCCGATGGATCCAGATCCGAAGCTCCGCCTACGCCCGTCAACACGCCGATTCCGCCCGCCTGCGTGATGTTCAGGCCGGGGTTCGAGTAGTTCGGAGAGTTAAAGACGTTGGTTCCGGTCAGTTCACAGCGCACGCGGAACCGCTCGTTCCACGAGAAGTGTTTCGCGATTCCCGCGTTGATGATTTGCGAACTCGGACCGATGATCACCCCTTTCGCCGAAGTCCCGAAGAACCCGGCCGCCGGCGGGGCGAATGCCGACGGATCGAACCAGCGCGCTGTGCTCCGTTGATCCGCCGGAATCGACGCGTCGCGCAGGTGATTCGGCCGGATCGTAACCTGCGCGGGCGTTCTCGAGGCTGTGAACGCCGTGCCGGTCGGGTCGGGACCGGTCCACGCCGGCGTTAGGAACTGCCCAGAGTACGAACTGAAGATCGTCGACCACTCCCAACCGCCAATCAGCAGGTTCTGCAGCTTGGTCGCATTGCCGACGAAGCGTTTGCCCTTGCCGAACGGCAGGTCGTAGATCAGATTGCCCGTCACGCGATGCGCCGGAATGTCCTGCCACACCGCGCGTTCGCGGCGGCGATCGTAAGCGTTTTCGGGCGATTCGCCGCGCTCCAAGTCGCCGATGTCTCGCGCGTAGACCCACGACAGTTGATACGCCAGTCCGGAATCCCAGCGGCGTTCGGCTTCCAGCGTCAGTGAGTTGTATTGATGCCCGGCGCCATTGGACAGATACGTGATCGCCGGATAACGCGGGAACGCACGCGGCTTGTCGACGAACGGACGATTGTCGGGAAGCGGCTGATTGATGTTGTATCCCCACTCGCCTTGCCGTGTGTTGGTTCCGATATACGACGCACGGAAACCCGTCTTCCAACGCTGATGTTCCAACGTGAGGTTGTACTGCATCGAGTACGGGTCGCGCAGATCGCGCCGAATCGCCGACGGCAGCGTAATCGTGGCGGGCCCGGCCACGCTGCCGGGGAAGATGCGCGGGAAGACCACATCGGGAATGGGCGTCGAATTCGTATAGGTCGGTTCGTTGATCACAAACGGCGCGCCGCCGGCCTGCGCGAAGCGCGAGACGATGTCGTAAAAAACGCCGAATCCGGCTCGAATTACGGTGTTCGGTCCAAGCGGCCGCCACGCGAGACCGAAGCGCGGCGCCCAGTTGTTGCGGTCTGTCTTGAGCAAAGTCTTGTTCGGATAGCCGGCCTGGCTCGCTTCGACAAGATCGACATAACCGGTTGGCATCAGCGGGCTGACGAGATTGCGCGAACCGTCGGGAATTACGATCTTGCCCGTCGAAACGTCGAACAACGAATGCCGGTTGCCCGCCTCGCTCCACGACGGATGAATCTCATACCGCATGCCGAGGTTCAGGGTCAGATCCTTGCGGATTTTCCATTCATCGGTCACATAGAAATCCCACGACCAGCGCAGCCGGTCGACGAAGATTGCCGGCGCGGCGCGCTGCGCCGAAGTCGGTGTTCCGAGCAGAAAATCGGCATAGGGATGGCCGGTGTAGCGGTTCGAGAAGTTCAGATTTCCGAACAGCGCGTCGGGCATGTTCTGATCCTGGAACTGCGTGCGGCCCGCGAACAGGCCGAACTTGACGTTGTGTTTGCCGCGGAACCAGGAGGTCTGCTGCTGGAGCTGCTGCGCGTAGTTCTTGAAGCCGGGATGTCGCCATGCGGTCTGCGAGGTACCGGTCACGGCGATGCCGGTATAGGCGATGCGCGGAACGCCGTTGATGTCGGGAACGTTCGGCGCGAGGCCGGTGATACCGAGATCCTTCACCACTTCCAGGCCCATCAGCGGGCCGTGCCGCGGGTTGTCGTTCCACGCGAAGCCCCAGCGAAATTCGTTCACCAGCGTCGTCGAGATGGACTTCGTGTAGGAGAGGTTGATCGCCCTCGTGTCGCGCGTTTGCCAGCGGCGGCCGATGGCCGGCAAAGCCGAATCGTAATCGCGCGAGTGCGAACGGTTCCAGGTGTAGCGGCCGAAGATAAAGTTCTTGTCGTTGAAGCGATGATCGCCCCGGCCCGCCCAATAGGTGTTCGGGTCGAACGGCCTTTGGAGTTGCGTGCGGAAGTTCTGCGCCACGAGCACATCCGGATTGCCGAAGTTAGGAAGCGGATAGAAACGCGTCTGGAACTTCTGTGAAACGGGATTGATGCGCGAGGCGGGCACGAGGCTGTTCGGGAACGGCGTGTTGCTGTTGAACGGATCTCGAATCGCGCCGTCGCGCGCGAAGTCGCCGTTGCGCCAGCGCGAAAGCGGCACCGTCGGATTCAGGTTCGAGAGCACCTGGCTGCCGCGCGTGGTTTCGAGCGAGTAGAAGAAGAACGTTTTGTTGTGGCCGTCATAAAGCCTCGGCAGCACAACCGGGCCGCCCACCGAGAAGCCGGGGTTGTGGCGAACGCCCGTTCCGCGCTGCGCGGCGAAGGGGTTTCGCGCGCGAAAAACGGGCGAGGAGTAGTAGTCGAATCCGGATCCGTGCAGTTCGTTCGATCCGCCCTTCGAAACGATGGTCACCTGGCCGATCGAGCCGAAGTCGGCGGTGTTGTTGGCCATGTCGACGCGGACCTCTTCGAAGCTCTCGATCTGCGAGACCAGCGGCGAAATTTGCGTGCCGTCGTATTGATTGGAGAGGGTGATGCCGTCTATCGATGCGTCGCTTTGGTTGGCGCGCGAGCCGGCGAAGCGTCTCGTCGAACTGCCGTTACCGGCCTGCACCACACCCGGAGTAAGGCCGATGAAGTTCCAGAGCGAGCGTGTATTCAAAGGCAGAACCTTCAACTGCATCGCGTCCTTGGAGTCGGAAATGCGCGCCGTTTCGGTTTCGATCAGCGTCGCGCCGGCGGTGACTTCGATTTTGGTTTCGACGCCTCCGACTTCGAGACGTGCGTCGATGCGGCGGACATCGAGACTGACCAGCTTCAGTTCACGCACGACAAACTGCTTGAAGCCCGCGGCCGAAACCGTTAGCGTGTACTCGCCTTCGAGCAACTGCGGCAGCGTATAGTTGCCGGCCGCGTTCGAGGTGGCTGTGTAGCGGTAGTTGGTCTCTTTTTGCGTCGCGGTGACGGCGGCGTTTGGGATGGCGGCGCCCGTGGCGTCGGTCACCGATCCGGTGATCGACGCGAACGTCGTCTGAGCGCGGCTGAGCGAAGCGGTGGCTAGAAGGAGAACCAAAGCGGTGCGCATACGTGCATTGAGTATACGCCTACTGGATGACGATTTTGGCGCGGTTCGACGTGTTGCCGTCGGCCGCGAGAACGACCTCCACTTCACCGCGCCGTGCCAGCGATTTCGGAATGACGACGTTGATTTGATCGAGGCCCGGAGTGACCGGATGCGCGCCCGCGAAGAGTACTTCGGCGGTGGTGTTGGCGATGAGCGCGGTCACTCGCGCGGCGTTGCGCCAGCCGGTTCCGAAGATCGAAACGACGAGTGTTTCGCCGTCGCCGCCGGGCGACATCGGCGCGGCAACGCAACGGCCGCTCCCGCAGTCAAGCACTGGGATATTGCGGACGCCGCCATCGGCCGAATACAGTGCCGCGTAAGCCGCCGGAACACCGTCGACAACACCATCAACCGTGAACATGCCCGGCGCCACGCGCGCGACCGTCACTTCGCCCGAGGCTATGCTCGCGCCGTCCTGCAGAACATGCAGTGTTCGCGTACCGGCCTGCACGCCGGCCGGGATATACACATTCACCTGTCCGTCGCCAACAAACGTCACGCTCGTTGCGATGGTGGGCAGGCCCGGTTGGCGGAACTCGGCTGTAATGCGGCCAAGCGTTGCGGTGTTCACGAAGCCGGGCAAAGTAATGGTAGCGAATCCGTCGCTCGGAACGGGCGAACGGAAAGTTGCCGCGTGCGCCGCGGTAAGCGTGGTTCGCACGACAAAATCGATCTCGCTTGTTTCAGACGGTTGATAGCCCGTTCCTTCGTAGGTCAACTTGACCTTGATCTTGCCAACGGGCAGTCCGGGGGGAATGAACAACTGCGCGGCACCGGCGTTGACGAGGCCCTGTGAAACGACGGCGCCGTTGACGGCCAGCCGGACCGTTCCTTCGACAGCGGGCGCGAGCGGTCCGAGCACCGTCGCTCCGACGCGGAGGCCTTGATCGCGCTGGATCTCGTTGGAACTCGTCGTGAGGCGGATCGTCGTCGGTACGGCTTGAATCGACACGCGCACGGCGGGCGCGCTCGACGCGGCGAAACCGGCCGTACCCGAGAATCCGGCGGCGAGATCGTAGACCCCGACCGGCAACACGATCTCGAAACGCGCCGACGCGACATCGCGTGCGCCGGCCGCGAGCACTTCCGGCAACGCGATCGGCGTCACGGGCGCATCTTGCAGCGACACGCCATTGCGAAATAGCGTGATCCGACCGGAGGCGAGGGCGGTGACCGGGAACGGCGGCGTGTTGACCTGCACGCGAACGTTGATCGTTGTGCGCTGGCCGAAGAGGGTGTTTGGCGCAACCTCCATCACGGTTGTCGTGAGCGTCGGCGTGCCCACAAAAATCGAGACGGCGGATCCGGCGTGCGGCCCGGCCGTGGCGATGTCGAGGATGCCATCGGAGTTGAAGTCGACGACGGCGAAGCGGACGGAACTGGCCACGCCGAAGCCGGGCAGCGGCGGTGTAGAGACGGCGCCGGTGGCCCCAATGCCGGCGATCAGCATGCCGGCATTGGTGGCGGCGAAGATTTCGGGAACGCCGTCGCCGTTGAAATCGGCGAGTTGCAAGAGATTCGGCGCGGCAAGCGAAGTCGACGTCATTGGCGGGGCGAAATAGGGTGTCGCCGAACCAGTCGCAGCGAGCGTGAGATAGGCGCTGCCGGCGGGATTGGCGAGCATAATGTCGGCTCGGCGGTCGCGAGTAAAATCGCCGAGCGCGATGTCGCTCACACTCACCGGAATCGCAATCGACTGCGCGATGTTGATCGACGGCCCCTGTCCGCTAATAACGATGTGCAGTTGGCCGGCGCGGCTTTGCACGATCAGATCGGTGAAGCCATCAGTATTGAGATCCGTTGCGGCGATGACACCGGGACTGGCGACGGGCGCGGTCGGCCCGGGGCCGAATGTGCGATCGAGGCGATTGAACCAAACACCGACGCGCGCCGAAACGGGCAACGTGACGGCGGCATCCTGAAAGCCATCGCCGTTGAAATCGCCGATGGCCAAGCGTCCGCCAGGTTCGGAGAGGGCGGAACAACTCACGCCGGAGACGAACCCCAGGCCGTTGCCGCCAGCCAGACATAGCGCCGAGCCGGTTAGGATCAACACGTCGGGGAAGCCGTCGCCGGTGAAGTCGGCGGTCTGCGCGTCAATCGCCTCGCCCTGCACGATCGTCTCGTTGAACGAACTGGCGAAGCCGCCGCGCGAACCGAGCGCGATCGAAACCGAGGAGTTGAAGAAACCGCCGGGCGATGTGTAGATCGTTACAAGATCGGAGAAGCCGTCGCGATTCATGTCGGCCGAGAGAATCCGCAGCGGTTGCAGCGGCTGGTTGGTCATCGGAAACAAGCCGGACGATTGGAACGTCGTGGCGTTGAGTCCAAGTGCGAAGAGGAAAATCAGCGGGCGCATGGTGTACTCCTAATCCTTCAGGAAGCCGTGGTAAAGCCCCATGTAATAGGGCAGCAGAAACGCGGCGCCGTTAGCAAGATTGCGGCCGGCGCCGCCTTGATCGAGCGCCCACGGATCGTGATTCCAATGGTTGACGAAGCGCTCGTCAATGGGCACGACGCGGCCGTCGCGGCGGTGCCCGCGATTGGAGCCGGGGAACTTTACGATGTCCTTGCGGTGCGAATTGGTGTGGCGCCAGTCGAAGCGGTCGAGCGGGAATCGTTTGAGCGTATCGGCGGACTCTTCGAGCCACGCGCCGCGCGGCGTCAGGTCGTGCGTGCGATGCGAGTCGGTGTACTTCTCGTTCTGGAGAACGCTCGCAGCAATGAAATTGAACAGCGGATTCAACTCGGGCGCTTCGACATCCCAGCGGCGTTTGAGCGTGATGCCGTAGATCATTCGGAGTTTCGGATCGGTCTCGTAGCGCATGAGATTGTAGAGCAGCATGAAGGCCATTTCGTCGTCGCTCTGATTGCCCGCACCCGCGCCGCCGTTGCTTTTGGCCATCATCGTATTGATGTGATAGCCGTGCTCGGCGATGAGTTTCTTCGCGGCGGCAGCATACTTCGCGTCGCCCGTAATGTGCTCGGCGGTTTTGAGATAGGACAGGATGCTCGATGAGTTGAGCGAGCGGTCATCGGCCCACATGGAGTCGTGGTTGAGTTTCTCCGGATTGTAGACGCCCCAACGCGTGACGGTTCCGTCGTGATCGACGAGTTGGAAGTTGTGCGCGATCAGGTGATCGGTGAGCGCTGCGACGTGAGCTTTGACGCTGCGCTCTTCGGCGGCGTCGCCTTTGGCCACGAGGTCGTAGTAGAGGCCGTAGAGAAAGTAGTGGCCGTCGAGTTCGTCGGAGCTAGTGTCGGCCTTCCAGTACCATTTGCCATCGGCGCTGCGCGGCCAGCGCGGATTCATGACCTTCCAAAGGCTGTCGCGGGTGGACTGCATTTTGCGATCGGCTTCGGGCGTGTAGGCCGATGCGTTCGGATCGGGGTCGCTTGCGGGCCGAACGGTGCGCGCGACGTAACCTCGGGGCGCGGACGGCGTGCCGCCCTGTGTCACCGAGCCGAGGAACCGCATGGCATCGAAGGCTTTCTTGGCGCGCGCTTTGGCTTTCGGATCTTTCGTAGCGGCGTAGGCGAAGCACTCGCCGGCGCCATACATCGAGGTCCATAGACCGTCGTTGTCGCTGTCGCGTTGGGTGAAGTTCGCCGCATCCCCGGGAGCGGCGACGCCCACTTCGAGCACGTATTCATAGGGTGTTCGCCGATGGCGCCGGTCGATCTCCTCTTCGAAGAAACGGGCCTTTTCGGCGAGAGTCATCGGCCTGTTTCTTATGACACCGACGCCTTTCGCCGTGGCGAACCAGGCGTTGTCTTCGGCGTCAACGGCGACGGCGCGGATGTTGTCGTCAGGCAGCCAGCGCAGACCCTGGCGGTACTCCCAGGTCTTGCCATCGAATCGGATCGCGCCGCGCGGCGTGGCCAGCCAGACACTGCCGTCGCGCGCGGCCGCGATGCCGGTGAACTCGTCGAGAGGAAGACCGTCTTCGATGCCGTAGAGCTTCCAGCCCTGTGCCTCGCGCTGGCCGACGCCTTGTGGGCTGGCGAACCAAGTGCCCGAAGAGTGGACGTCGACCGGCGCCCAGCTCTTGTTGCCGTCGCGTGGAAAGACACGCTCGCCGCGATCGTCACGAAGAAAGTCCCCGGGCTTGCGGACCGATATGGCCGCGGACGCCGGCGTCCAGCGGCCCGCGCGGAATACGGCGCCGCCGCGTGAGGTGACGGCGACAACGTCTCCGTTCGCTGCGATGCCGATGTTGGTCACATCGTCACTCGGGAGGCCTTCGGCGGAGGTGTAACGCGCTGCGACATGCTGCCGGAACGAGCCGATGGCGAGCGGCGCATTCTGCGCGCTCGCGATGATCGATAAAACAAAACAGAGCGGTTTTGTCATACAAGTTTCGCTACCACGAATGTAGCGTGTTTCGGTGGCAAGCGGGTTGCGAGGCAAAAACGTGAAGCGCCGCCCGGGCATCCGGCGGGTGAGAAGTATCGCTCGTTGCATGGTGACTCAAGTTCTCCCCCTTCTAGAAATCGCTATCGAAGATCGCGTCGGCGTCTTCCTGACTGACTAACTGCTGATGGCCGGCGACGAATTCGCAGAGATATTCGCGGCTGAAGACGGTCTGGCCCATGGCGACTCGTTCGCGGGCGAGGAATTTGACGCTGATGCGCGGGCAGTCGTCGGCGGTGGCTTTGACGATTTTCCAGTCATCGGGCCGGTTGAGCCAGGTTTTGTAGAAGAAGCCGCGTTGCAGGCCGGCGGTGCTCATGATCCAGAGCGTTCCGTTCGATGTGGCCAACATGGGTGTCACGGTTTGAAACATTTCGTCTTTGACGTAAGCGGATTCGTCAATGATGATCAGCGACGGCGCGGAGTAGCAGCGCACCTTTTCCGGGTTTTGCGGCACCGGGATAATGCGGGCGCCGTTGGGCAGCGTGAAACCTTCGCCGTCGGATTCTGCTTTGAGGCCGAGTTGCGCGGCGAACTCCTTGCATTTGCGGGCGAGCTCCTTCGACTGGCGCTTGCAGGCGCTGGCGAAGATGATGAACGCGTTCTTGGTTGTCAGCGCGTGGTGAAGCGCTTTGGCGGCGGCGATCGTCGACTTACCCCATTGGCGCGTGCAGAGTAACAAGACGCGGTCCTCGGTGGCGTCGAGAGCTTCGGCTTGTAACCGGTCGGGTGTAAGTTGTAGGTTGGCAGCTATCCATTCCGAGGCCGTTCCGTTGTAGGTCAGGGTTGTCGGTTGGGGAAGGTGCGCTCCCTCGCGGTCGCGCCTCTGTTGGGCCGGTTGGCCGGCGTTTAGACACACGTCTCCTGTGTGAGTTGGAGAGACTTCAACCGCCTGCCAGTTTTCGAGCTGTTTTTCGCGTGTATAACTCATTTTCGTCGTGGCACACTACCCTCCTGGGGCTTGTTGGAGTCACGTTGGACGGGTTTGCGGGCCGGTTCAGGCTCGGTGGCGGGTTTGGGGGCCTCCGGCTGGGAGGGTTCCGGCACCTCTTTCGTAGCTAAGTCCAGCATTTCGTTCATGATCTGGGATGCTTCCTCGGAAACCGGGAAGGCTTGGAGTTTGCGGAGCGTATCGAGCAAACGGGTGATTTCGCGGGTGTAATGGCGCGCGCGGGCCTCCAATCCGGGTACGGTTTTCGAAGCTTGTTCGGCCAGAAGGTGGAGTTCTTCGGCGCCGTGCTGGACGGAGGACTGTTTCTTGAGCAGCCACATCTCGCGATCGATGCCGGTGTTGGCGAGATTGCCGAGGCGGGCAGCGCGCCAGAGGGCGTCGACGAGGAGTCCGACGATGGTGGCTTCGACCATGTTGCGAGGGCGGAACTGGTCGTTGGCGGCGGTGAGGATGGCCGCGTACTGAACCTGGGCC